>NZ_AMZQ01000012.1 GCF_000313615.1 Campylobacter showae CSUNSWCD
GCCTTTGCTTTGTTTTATTGATGGTATCATAGCATTTTAAACCTTAAATAGCAATACATTTTTCATACAGAGCCTTAAATTTTTAAATTCTACAGATAAGCGGGTCTTGCCCGTACCATTAAAAGCATAAATTAATTGTGCTTTTTTATTCAAATTTTTAAGCTTATTTGCTATTTCGTTAAGAGAGCCAGCAAACACTACTATATCTCCTTTTCAATTTCTGTAAAATTTAATAGCTTTTCCCTGTAATACTCATACTGCTTGCGTCTTAGCTCTATCTCATGCGGCAAACCATCGGTTATAGAATTTATTAGCGTATCAAATTTATCTAAAATACGGACTATTTCATGCTGTACTTCTATTTGAGGTACAGGGATCTTAATTTTAGAATATTTACTAATCCAATGCCGCTCATGGTTTGTCGGCTCGAATTTTATACATCTCATAGCATAATAAACAAATTTGAAATCAGTAGCTTTGTTGTCTTTATTGCTTAAAATTTTGATCGCCGATGATTTAACTTTAAAATCAAAATCCACCCACTGAAATGCCGTTGTAAAATCATCAAAAATCATAGCTGGCACCTCAGAAGCTTTGTAAATTCCAAATGCTTCATTTGTATAGCCCAATATAAAGCTTTTGCCAGCCGTCAAAACAGGAATGCCAACTTTATCATCGTATCTTGTGTCATCTACAATAAAATTTGTGGGTTGAGTATAATCCAAAATTTCGTCAAGCATTCTTAACTCACACCCCCCCCCATTTTTATTGAGCTCGTCAAAGCTTAAAAGGAAGTCGCGGTAAAATTCGTATTGCTTTTTCCTAGCTGTAAGCTCTGCTGTAAGCTCTGCTGTAAGCAGCGTGAAACAGTCCAAAATACGGACTATTTCACGCTGAACTTCCAGAGGAGGCACAGGAAATCTAAAGGCTTCTAGCTCGGACTTTGCCAATGCAGGTATTCCAGCTCCATATTGACTTTGCATAAAATTTTGCTGGTTCTTTTTTAGATAATGATAAACGTATCTTTTTAAAACATATTTCTCTTTTGCTGTTATCACAAAAGCATGCGCTCCAGCAAAAAAACTGGTATTCATCCAATTTACATACCCCGCACTAGCTCCGCCTTGACTAATAACAGTGGTATCAGCTTCGTGACTGTATTCATGCCAATATCCAGAAGGATTTATGCCACCATTCATTACTGGATATTTGCCGTTTTTAGAAAGTAGCGATTTGTTTAACTGTTTACCTTTTTCAATATCTGCAACCTCTCCAAGCTCCATAAACTCCACTCCATCTGGACAAAGTTCATTTATAAGATCAAAAATTTTACTCATTTCAAGCCTTTTAAAATTTTGCTCGGCTTCGCGAGCGAAATTTCGGAGCCATCGCTCACCGTGTAAATAATAGCTTTCATATCTCGCCGTCCAAATTTATTTCCGCAACGATTTCGTCGATTTGTTCGCGTAAATTTGAAATTTTGGCTACCGTTTGTTTTATTTGCAAATTTAACTCGTCTATATTAATAACCTCGCGCGTATCCTTTGCCTCGACATAGGAGCTAACGGCTAGATTATAGTCGTTTTGAACTATTTTTTCATTATCTACAAGCGCGCAGACGTGAGCTACATCCTTTTTTTTATCAAACAGATCTATTATTTTTAAGATATGCTCGTTAGTTAGGACATTGTTGTTCGTCCTTTTTTCAAAAAACTCGCTAGCGTCGATAAACTGCGTTTTAGTCTCTGTTTTATGCTTTGAAAGAACAAGGATATTAACAGCTATCGGAGTGCCGTAGAAAAGATTTGGCGCGAGCGCGATGACGGTCTCGACGAAATTTTCTTTTACGAGGTATTCGCGGATCTTTTTTTCCGCGCCGCCTCTATAAAAGATGCCCGGGAAACTAACTATAGCGGCTCTGCCTTTTGCCGAAAGATAACTAAGCGCGTGTAAGATAAAGGCAAAATCGGCCTTGCTTTTTGGAGCCAGCACGCCGGCAGGCGCAAATCTAGGATCGTTTATGAGCGTCGGATCGTCGCTACCGATCCAGTTGATAGAGTATGGAGGATTTGAAACAATAGCATCAAAAGGCCTATCGTCGCTAAGCTTTGGATCTAGTAGCGTATCACCAAGCTCTATGTGAAATTTAGAGTAATTAACGTTGTGTAAAAACATATTCATACGCGCTAGGTTATATGTCGTGTGATTTATCTCCTGCCCGAAAAATCCCTGCTCAACCTTATGCTCGTCAAAGCGCTTTTTAGCCTGCAAAAGCAGCGAACCAGAACCGCATGCCGGATCGTAAATTTTATTTACGCGCTCTTGTCCGTGCATGGCAAGCGCGGCTATGAGCTTTGAGACGTTTTGCGGAGTAAAAAACTCGCCGCCCGATTTTCCCGCGTTTGCGGCGTAGTTTGAGATAAGAAACTCATATGCATCGCCAAAAAGATCGATATGGTTGTCCTTAAAATCGCCGAAATCAAGCTCGGCTATGCCCTTTAAAACCGCCGTGAGTCGCCTGTTTTTCTCTGTAACGCTATTTCCTAAACGGTTGCTCGTAGTATCAAAATCAGCAAAAAGCCCTTTTATGTCCTGCTCTGACTCATACCCGGCTGCCGAGCCTTCGATACTTTTAAAAATTTGATCTAAATCAGTATTTAAATTTGCGTTATTGTCGGCATTTTTTACGATTTTTTTAAACAACTGACTAGGGTATATAAAATATCCCTTCGTAACAATAGTATCATGCTTTATCGCTTCAAGCGCCGGCGAATCGTCAGGCAAGCTTGCGTAGTCAAAATCACCGTCGTCACCCTCTATATAATCCGTAAAATTTTCGCTGATAAATCTGTAAAATAGCGTACCTAGGACATACTGTTTAAAGTCCCAGCCGTCAACGGCGCCTCTTACTTCATTTGCAATACTCCAAATTTGGTTTTGCAAGGCCTTACGCTGCGTCTCTTCACTCATTTTTTACTCCTAAATTTTTAATGCTTATTTTAACCATAAAATGATAATTTTTTAATTATACGAAGGTTTTTGTAGTATTAAATTTTTGTTTTAGAAAAATAGCAAAATTTATTTGAAATCCAATTTTATAAAATAGAATAAAAAGCAGATATAAAGAAAAAGGCGAATGTCTGATTTTTGACATTCACCTTTAAAGTTTGTTTTAAAATTTATTTTTTCTAACATCCGAGACGATATTTTTAGCCATATCGTCTATCTCGGCCGTAACCTCATTTGTGGTATTTACGATCGAGATATTTTGGTGAGTGATGGAGTCGATTTGCGTGACTGACTGATTTATCATATTTATGCCGTCGCTTTGTTCTTTGATGCTCTCGCTCATCTCGTTGATGCTTTGAGCTAGCACATTTGCGTTAGCTTCGATTTCGCTTAGGGATTTTTGAGTTCTTTCGGCCAGTTTTCTTACCTCATCGGCCACGACGGCAAAGCCTCGTCCGTGCTCTCCAGCGCGCGCTGCTTCGATAGCTGCGTTAAGAGCTAGCAGGTTTGTTTGATCGGCTATGTCGCGGATAACGACGATGATGTTTTTGATCTCCTCGCTTTGTCGCGTTACATCCTGCGCTTTTTGGCTGATGGCGTTCATCGAGCTACTCATCTGCTCGATTGCAGCAGCGCTTTCTTGGATAGAGTCTGCTTGCCTATGAGCGCCGTCGGTTAGATTTTTCATAGATTCGGCTAGGATTTTGGCTTTTGCTTCTAGGCTTTCGGCCTCGTTTAGATTTTCTTTTAGCATATTGCTAACAGCTACACCGGCGCTCTCTATACCCATGATCATATCTTTTAGATCGCTTTCTAGCTCATCTTTGAGCTCGATTTTAGCGGTGTAATCATTTTTGTTATATGAGTTTAGCACGCGAGCGATGTCTTTTAAATTTGAAGATATTGAGCTAAAGAATTTATTTAGCAAATCTTTTAGTTGCACGAGAGCGGGGTTGTTCGGATCTGCCTTTATAGTTGCGCCCATATGGCCTTTTATCATGAGATTTGCGATGCCATTCATCTCCTCGATCAGAGCGCTATCTTTTTTGATGCCATAGACTACTTTATCTATATTTTCGTTGATAGCCCTACTCATAACGCCAAATTCATCCTGCGTATTTACGGCTAACTTTTCAGGAGCCTTAGATACCTCGTATGTGACGAATTTAAACGTATCCTCAAGCTTTTCTTGGATAGTTTTTATCGGACTGAGAGATTTTTTAAGTAGTACGTAGACAAAAATCGAAAGAGCGACTATAAATAACGCTGCTAGCGCAAGCTGAGCCTTAAGTAGAGGAAGGGTATTGCTAGAAAAAGTATCCGCTTCGATGGCGGCTACTGCTAGCCAGCCTTGATCATTTATCTCCAAAACCTTAGATGTTACATTTTCGCCTTTTGGATTTACATAAGGAATAAGACCATTTGAGTCAAATTGTTTATTAGTAAATTTAGATGAAATGATCTTTGTTTGCTCTAAAATTTTACCTACAATTTCAGTATTAGAGTGCATAAGTATCACGCCGTCTTTATTCATTAAAAAGACATAACCATACTCGGTCTTGCCCATATCTAGGATTTTTTTGCTTAGTGTTTTTATATCGATATCTATACCTACTATACCGACAAATTTACCGTTTTTTACCGCAGGCGCCACGAAAGTTACGACCAAATCGTTAGTCGTAGTTAAACGCGGCTGCATGTAGATGGCTTTGTTTTCGTTTTTAGCCGCTCCGTACCAACCTCTAGTTCGCGGATCATAGTTATCAGCCAAGGTTGTTCTTTTACCGTCCGATTGGAAAAAATAACCATCCTCGCGTCCATAGTAAACATAAGTAACTATTGAGCTTGCAAGCTCTTTTTCTAGCACCAAATGACGCATTTTATCATCGCCGTCGTCTGAAATTTTCTCGATATTTGCAGCTATTTTTTTGACCATAGCCAAATAATCTTCAAAAAACGAATTAGCAACAGTATCGACGTCTTTTAAAATTTGAGCCTGATTTTGGCTAACGAGCTGAACGACCTTATTCTCGGCTGTATAATAACTAACCGCCGAAATAGCGGCAAACGAAACGATCAGCGAGACGATAAGCATCACGGCGATCTTGTTCGTGATAGAACGCATTTTCTCTCCTTAGATTTTGATTAAAATTTCTATTTTACTACGTTAAAAATTAAATAAAATTAAAACTTTACATTAACTATGTTTTAAAGCAAAATCCAGTCCAAATTTATTAAAAATAAAAATTAATTTTTATAAGAATAAAATATAAAGCGGTATGAAAGCAAAATCAGCGTAGCAAAAATGATAAATTTGATATAAATTTTATCGCTCCGAGTTAAATTTAACGACTGAATTTTAAACACCTCGCCGAGTCAAATTTAACCTGGCGAGGCTTTATCAAATTTAAGCCGCAAATTTTAGTTCGCGGCTTAAATTTAAGCGAATTTCGGATCGCTAAACGCCGTTAGCTCAGGCGCCTTGCCTGTAAATTTCTCGATATTTACGAGCGCGGTGTGGCTGATGTTGCCGTTAGCTAGCTTGCTAGTCGGGATATCGATAGTTAGCACGTTTGGCGAGCCGTTTTTGCAAAGACCCGCGTCAAATCCGTCGTACCAAGCTCCCTCGGCTAGTTTTACGACGCCCTCTTTGATGTTTTTAGTGACATGAGCGCCCGCTAGCACCTCGCCGCGCGCATTAAATACGCGCACCAAATCACCGGTTTTTATGCCTTTTTTCGCGGCGTCTTTAGGGTGTATCCAGATCGGCTCGCGGTTTGCGATCGCGTAGTTTTCGCGCAGAGAGGTTTGGTTTAGCTGCGAGTGGAGGCGATCGGTCGGATGCGGGCTTAGCATGTGTAGCTCGGCAGGTTTATCTTTCATGCCTAGCCACTCGATCGGCTCAAACCACATCGGATGCGCGCCGCAGTCGTCATAGCCCATTTTCTCGATGGTTTCGGAGTAAATTTCGATTAGACCGCTTGGCGTTCCTAGCGGATTTAGCACCGGATCTTCTCTAAACTCGCCAAATCTCACCCACGTATCGCTCTCGGGCGTCGAGGCAAAAGTTACCGGCTTATTTTCGTTCCAAAACTCCTCAAACGGCTTCATATCGGTTTGAAAATCAGGTATAGCTTTAACCTGCTCGTACGCCGCGCCGTAGTACTCTTTGATCCAGTCAAATTCGTCCTTGCCGTTGTCGGTGTAGGCTACGACTAAATTTTTAGCGTAGGCCTTGCAAAGATCGGTGAAAATTTGATAATCATCGCGCGCTTCGGCGTATTTTTCCACGACTTGCTTCATCGGTACGATGTTCATATTTGAGTAGTCGCCCGTCATCGTTACGTCGTTGCGCTCGTATGCGGTAGTGGTTGGGAAGACGATATCAGCCATCTTAGCCGTCGGCGTCCAGTAAGCTTCGTTTACGACTACCGTGCGAGGTTTGCGCCACGCTTCTAGCAGGCGGTTCGTCTCTTGATGATGAGCGAAAGGATTGCCGCCGACCCAGTAGATAAAGTCGATATCAGGATACGTGATTTTCTTGCCGTCATGATCGATCACTTTGCCTGGATTTAGCAGGGCGTCCGCGATACGAGCGACAGGGAATGCATAGTTTGTCGCCTTTTGCAGCCAGCTTTGACCCGTACCCGCAACCGCTGCAGCCTTAGCAACGAAGCGGCCGTTTGCGTCAAATTCTCCGCTATCGGTGCCGATAAACTCGCCCTCGTCGTTAAATTTACCCACGCTTGCGCTATTTACGCCGCCGATTACAGCACCCTTGCAAGTCGGAGCGCCGCCGTTTGAGTAGTGGTAGCTAAGGCCAAAACCTCCGCCAGGAAGTCCGATCTGACCTAACATAGCCGCCAAAGTCACCATCGCCCAGTGCGGCTGCTCGCCGTGATGCGCGCGCTGCATGCCCCAACCGCTCATTATCATCGTGCGGTTAGCGGCGAAGGTATCGGCAAGCTCTTTTATGAGGCTTGCTTGAAGGCCGCAAATTTTGCTCGCCCACTCCAAATTTTTAGGCGTGCCGTCTGTTTTACCGAGCAGATACGGCAAGAACTTATCAAAGCCGCTCGTATAGGTCTCGATGAAGTTTTTATCGTATTTGCCGCTCTCGTATAGATAGTGCATCATACCTAGCATTATCGCGGTGTCGGTGTTTGGCATCGGAGCGATCCACTGAGCCTTATCAAAGTACTGCGCCGTATCACTTCTGATTGGGTCGATGATGATCACTTTAATATCTTTTTTGTTTTTAAGCTCTTCAAAATACTTAAAGCCCTGCTCGTCGGTGCTAGTCCACGCTATGCGAAGGGTTGCCACCGGGTTTGCACCCCAAATGACGACTACTTTTGAGTTTTCTAGTACCACAGGCCAGCTGGTTTGCTGCTCATATACCTCGATACTGCCCACGACATGAGGCATGATGATCTGGCTAGCGCCCGTAGAATAATCGCCCAAAGAGCCGACGAATCCGCCGCTAAGGTTCATAAATCTATGAAGTAAAATTCTTGAGTTATGCACATTGCCGCTTGATTTCCAGCCGTAGCTACCCGCAAACACGCCCTCTAGTCCCTTTTGTTTTCTCGTTTTTTTTAGCTCTCTGGCCACTAGCTTTATCGCGTCCTCGTAGCGTACGCGTACCCAGCCGTCTTTACCTCTTAGCTCAGGTTTTGGCGAGTCTGGATTTTCTAGATAGCTTTTGCGCACCATTGGGTATTTTATGCGTGATTTATAGACCATATCGGCGGTGTAGTGTTGTAGCGGATTATACACTTCGCTAGTTTTTTGAAACGGCTCTGATTTTACGATCTTGCCGTCTTTGACGCTAACTTTTAGCATGCCCCAGTGAGCAGCCGTTAGCACCTCGCCGTTACGTACGTTTGCCGTATTTAGCTCGGCACCGAGTAAATTTGACGCCGTTACGCTAGAAAACAATGGAGCTGCCGCAAGAGCCGCTCCGCCTTTTAATACATTTCGTCTTTGTAGGTTCATTTTCCTCTCCTATTTTTTACTTCTCGGTCGAACAAAGTCCGACCTCCGATTTGTTTTTACCCATCGCTCGCATCGCCTATGCGATATGCTCCGCTCACTCGCTCCCGTACGGATGCCGAGCAGTCGGCATCCTCTAAAGACGGTCGCTCACCCACCTAAAGTCCCTACTGCGTAGGGTACCCTAAATCAAACTTCTCGGTCGAACAAAGTCCGACCTCCGGGCGGGAGTATAAATACTCCCTGCACCCACCTAAAGCACAAAATCGCGTGTCAGCGATTTCGTATCTTTTTCAAATCTCACCGCTTTTTTAGAAGCGGTGTAAATTCGACTCATTTTTTTCTATTTTTGATTCCACGGATCAGCAAAGCCGATCTTTACAGGCGGAAGTGCAAGCGCTCCCTGCACCATTCTGCTTGCAGTTGCGAAGTCGCAGACGCAAGCAAGGCTAAAACACATCGCTTCTTTTAAAAGCGATTTAATTCGGCTTTTTATCAGCCAACGAGCCGCGCCTTAGCACGGACTCAAATTTAAGCTTTTACGCTCAAATTTGACCGCTCTCTCGTCCAAAGCGTCAAATTTGACGGACTAAAAAACAAAGCCTCGTTCGCGCGGTTTAGCCGCAAAGTAGTGGCTCAAATTTAGCGTGTATCTCGTCTTGCGCGCTAAATTTAACCTTATCACCAAACCTTTAAATTTGACGTCTCGGCAAACAGCACTGCCGCGACTTTCATAAATTTAGCTCCCACAAATCTCGTCCACTTGCGAGCGCCTTAGGCGTAAATCCTCGTCAAATTTACGCGCCGCTTTTACTTTTTCGCCACGTTCACGTCAGCAGAGTGCTTTTGCAAGTACTGTATCACCAGCCACTCATCGTCTTTGCCGATCGCCGTTCGCGCGATCATCGATTTTAGCAGGTTAGGCCACTGATTTGCCTTGTAGTGCGTGGTTTGATGTAGCGAATGGCACACGCCGCAGCTCTCTTTGTAAAGCTCGCCGCCCTTAGCAAAAAGTCCGTTTAGATCGCTCGTAAAGCCGTCTTTTTGCGCATAGACCACGGTCTCGACCTCGTCCCATTTGCCATTTGTGCCCTTTTTTACGACCTTTATATCAGGCGTCGCGGTTTTAGCAAACGCCACGGCGATGACGCGCTCGGAGTCGCTAAAATAAACGACGTTGCTAACGGCTGGATTTTGATAACCTTTAACGGAGATTTTCACGCGGTCGCCATGCGTGGCTAAAATTTTAACACCGTTCGTCGGCAAGAGTCTACCTATGCTTTTTTGCGACGTCGCGTCGGCGTAAACGTCTTTTACCGACGGGCTGTACACCTCGCCCGCTGCAAAGAGCGAACATGCTAGCAAGCTTGATAATAGAATTTTTTTCATTTCTCTCCCTTAAATTTAAGATGTAAAAGGATTATATAAGAAAAGTATGATGAAAGTATGATTTTATGAAGTTAAGATTTTATATTTGCACGGCTTATGCCGTAAATTTGCGAGCAAAATTTGCAAATTGGGCGGTGAAAGCTTACGAAAAAATACTAATTCCGATTTTAAATTTTAAAAGCGAATTCGGTGATGTCATTGAAAGCAAATTTTAAAGCGGTAGCCCGCAAAATGCCGAAATTTAGGACGATTCGCGGGCCAAAAAATCCTACTGCGCGCTATAGCTTGAGAGCATATCAAAAGTAGGCACAAAAAAGAGCGCTCCGGTCATCGCCGTACTAAAATCAAGCAGCCTATCGGAGTTGCCGCGCGGTTCGCCGATAAACATCTTTTTTAGCATAGCTTCAACCGTCGAAAATGTGCTAGCATACGCGATAAAGTACGTTCCCGTCACGCTTCCCTCGACAAAAGGCATATTTCCTCGCACGACTTTTTTATCGTCGCCCACGTTTGCCGCGGCAGAGTGCGAGTTGCTTGGCTTTTCATCCTCGCTCATCTCGATATCGTAAGCTTTTGAGCGACCGATCACCTTTTCTTGCTCGCTCACGCTAGTCGCGTTCCACTCTCTCATTTTATGTTTATATTTTTGTACAAATACGTAGCTACCGCCCTTAAATTTCGCGTCCTCATCGCCGACTTTAGCAAAATAATCTCGGTCTTCGCCGTTTGGATTTTCAGTACCGTCTACAAAGCCGATGATCGCTCTGCCGTCGTGGTATTTAAAGCCTTGAGTTTCATCAGCAAGCTTGGCAAATTTAAAAAGCTCGGCCTTTATATTTTGCGCCATATCAAAACAGTCCGCCGCGTCTAACGCCCTAATATGCACGTGGATATCGCCCGCAGTGCTCACGGCTTCGTGTTTATCGCCTTTGATGGCTTTAAAATTTACAAGTTCCTTTGGCAACGGTTTGGGTAAGTCCAACTTTAGCCACGCGTCGTGTCCGACGGCGATAACGCAGTTTACGTTCGCCTCTGCGCCAAACCTTACTTTTGCCGTCTTATTTAGATTTACCACCAAAGCGCAAAGCCTCTCAAAGCCCTTTTTACAGGCGTTTTCGTCGCCGCTTAGCAACCAAGTTTGAAAGACGGTGTTATTGCCCGGCGTCTGCGTTACTTCTTGCGAATTTATTTGCATTTTCTCTCCTTAAATTAATATTTTAAAATTGATTTATAAGATTTTACGACTTAAATTCTAATATTTTATAAATATAAGCTTAAATAAGCAAGAAAATTGACTTATTTGCAAATTAAAAAACGATATATTTCGGTAAATTTTAGTGACTGGGATTAAATTCAATTTAATATTAAATTACTAGTTAAGGATAAATTTTAGAGCGGTAAATTTGACATTTTGGTAGCAGGATACAAAATCATTAAACTTCGTAAATAAATTTACATTCTGGTTTGTGCCTCTCAAACATAGCCGACCTGGCTCACCGTGCGCTGATTTTGCTCGCCCAAGATAAGCGCATATCCGCTACCTTGCGCATTTTGGATGAGCTCTGGGTAGAGTTTTTTGCGTAGTTTATACACAAAGCTTCGTATTGCGTCGGCGGTGCAGCTACCCTCCTGCCAAACGCACGCCTCGATCATCTCAAAGCTCACGACGCGCCCTTGATTTTTTAGAAAAAGATGGAGTAAATTTTGCTCTTTTTTCGTTAGCGCCACAGGCTCACCGTCCTTTGTTAGCTGCCTGCTAAAGGCGTTAAATTTAAAGCCGTTTTTTAGATCGACCTCCGCAAAATCGTTTTTAAATTTGTTCGCCGCAAAGCTCATTTCCATGATGAGTTCGCGCTTTTCAAAGGGCTTTTTTAGTACCCCAAAGCTACCTAGCTCTATCGAGCTAAGCACGTTTTCGTCGCTATCATATGCGGTGAGAAAAATAATGGGCACGTCCTTATCCAGCCCCCTGATGCGAGCCGCCATCTCAAGCCCGTTCATGTGCGGCATGTTGATATCAGAAAGCACCAAATTTACGCCCTTTGCCTCAAAAACCTCCAGCGCTTCTTTGGCGTTTGCACAGGCGTAAACCTCGCTCACGTAGTTTTCGACCGACATTTTGATGCTTTCGCGCAGGCTCTCGTCATCCTCGACGATGAGCAAATTTACGCCGTTTAAGATATTTTTTATTTTGCTATACACGCTAGCCTCGTTTCTTGCTTGTGATTCTTAATTTATAAAACTAATTTTCCAATTTACAGCCACGTCTAAATTTCGCCCAAAAATAGCGTAAATTTAGTCGGATTTGCCGCATTTTCAAGCTCCAGCGACCCGCCTAGTTTTTTTACGGCAAGCTCCCTAGCTACGTTTAGCCCCGTGCCGGTGCCCGTATTTTTCGTCGTAAAAAATAGCTCGAAAATTTTATCGCTATCTGCTTTTACCCCGCCGCCGTTATCGCTCACGCTCACGCAAAATAGCCCGCCCACCTTTTTTAGTTCGATCAAAATTTGCGGCGTTTCGCATCCGCTATCAACCAGCGCGTCCTTGGCGTTTGAGAGCAAGGATAGCAGGATCTGCCTCACGTAGCTAGCGACGCTTTTAAGCTCGCATTTGCCGCTCTCGTGAGCAAATTTTAGCTCGATGCCGTGAGAGTTTAGCTCTGGCCTAACTATCAAAATAAGCTCGTTTATGATATTAACGAGATCAAATTTCTCCGCTCCCTCGCCGCTTGAATAAAAATTTCTAAACGCCTTTATCGTTTCGTCCATGAGCCTTAGGCTCTTTTTGCAGGCTGCGATTTGAGCGGGTATGCGCTCAAATTCGCCCTCGTTCGCGCACTCCTCGATGTTATCTAGATACAGCCCCAGCGCGCTTAGAGGCTGGCGCTGCTGATGCGAGATGGAGTTTATCATCTCGCCAACCAGCGCGGTTTTAGCGTGAACCAGAACCGAGCGCCTTTGCTCAAGCTCCTTTTTTTCGAGCTCTTTTTCGTGCGTGACGTCGGTGACCGCGAGGATAAATCCGTCAAATTTCACCCCGCCCTCAAGCACGTTCGAGACATTTAGTCTGAAGCTTTTTTCGTCCTTTTTTACTATAAAATCGCTCGAGTTTAGCGGGCTATTTTTGAGATTTTCAAAGCTTTTTAGCTCGCCAAGCCCCTGCGCCGCGGCTATTAGCTCATCAAATTTAGCTCCGTAAAAAATTTTTGGCGCCAGAGCGAAAATATGCTCAAATTTTTTATTTATAAATTTTATGGTGCCATTTTTATCCGCGTACAAAAGCCCCAAATTTAGCGTCTTGGCAAAGGCTCGCGCTACCTCGCTAGGCCCGTTTGCGTTACTCTTTGTAGCCCGCGATGTCAAGCCCAAAGCCCTTTAATGCAACAAAATCTTTGTTTTTATTCGCGCTTAAAAGCTCGATACGGCTGACGCCTAGTTTGTGTAAAATTTGCGCGCCGATACCGTAATCCTTGACCTGTCCGCCGCACTTCTCCTCGCCTTGTAAAAATACCGCGACGCCGCCGTTTTTAGCTAGATACTCGAGCGAGCCGCGCAAGTCGTCGAATTTACCCGAGCAAAGCAGCTCGACGTCGCTTGAAATTTGATGAAATTTGACCGCGGTTTTTTCTTTTATCTCGCCAAAAACAAAAGCATAGTGGCGCTCGCCCCTGTGATCCAGGATCTCGCATTTTAGCGCGTCAAAACCCGCTATCTTGGCCTCACTTTTTTCTTTTATCTCGATTAGGCTTTCGTGTTTTAGGCGGTACTGCACGAGCTCGGAGACCGAGACCATATTTAGTCCAAATTTCTCGCAAAACGCCTCTAGATCGGGTCTGCGAGCCATATTTCCGTCCTCTTTTACGATCTCGCAGATGACGGCTGCTTGCGTTAGACCTGCAAGCTTGCATAGATCGACCGAGCCTTCGGTGTGCCCGGTGCGGCTTAGCACGCCGCCTTTTTTAGCGATGAGCGGGAAAATATGTCCCGGGCGCACGAAGTCCTCAGGCTTTGACATAGGGTCAGCCGCTAGGCGGATCGTGACGTCGCGCTCGTATGCGCTCACGCCCGTAGTCGTGTTTTTGGCGTCTATGGTGACTGTAAACGCCGTCTCGTGGCAAGATGTGTTTTTATCCACCATCAAATTTAGATCAAGACGACGCGCGATCTCCTCGTTTAGCGCGAGACACAGCACGCCTTTTGCGTGAGTGATGGCGAAATTTACCTTTTGCGTGTCGCTAAACGTCGCCGCAAATACCAGATCGCCCTCGTTTTCGCGGTCTTCATCGTCGACCATGACGACCATTTTGCCGTTTTTGATGTCGTTTATGGCCTGCTCTACTCTATCCATTGTTATTCCTTGTTTAAAAATTTGGAATAATTATACATTTTTAGCTTTGAATTTAGGCTTTTGCGCGGGCTTGGCTTGAGATTTTACGGACTTTTAGACGTAGCCAAACGCGGCACGAACGGACTTTGGTTAAATTTAAACGAAGCAGCCAGGCTTGTAAGTTTTTGTTTAATTTTTACGGATTTATCAAATTTGACCGATTTTGGGCATAACCCGCACCTTGAAAATGCTAAAGGTTAAATTTGGCGATGTAGTAATATGAACGAGGCAAATTTACAAGAATCGTTATTTTGGTTAAATTTGCCAAATCTTAAAATGGTGCGCGATACGATTTGGGTTGTTTTTCATCGCGGCAACCAAATTTGATCAAACTTGCCGCTGATTGGAACTGTTTTGGAGCAAATTTGCCGACATCAAAAGCATAAACGCTCGCCTAGCGTTACGCGAGGGGTAAATCTTTTTAACGACCATATCCGCGCTCTTGCTCAAACGGTTTTATCGCACGCGCACTACGATCGGCAACTTCAGCTCTTATACCTTACTAATATCTATTTTTCAAACGACTGCAAATGCTTTAAATAGTTGGTTTTTTGATTTAATAAATTTTGTACCGGCCAAATTTAACAGACGTATCTGCATGCAAATTTATGACAAAAAAGATAGCGTTTACAAAATTTGACGATTTTTACGGCTTTGGCCTGATTTGGTATTTTGCGCCGAGTTTTGCAAATTCTTTGGCGAAAAATGCGTTTAGATCGCGCAGGCTATCGTCGTTCATTTGGATGAGTTTTAGGCGGTTTTTCTTGTAAATTTTGATTTTTTTACTTTTTCTTTTTAGATATTGCGGCGTCTCAAGTCCCCAAAATTCGATATAAATTTCGCTTTGCGTCAGGTAAAAATCACTAATAACGCGCTCTTTGGTCGGCACCTTTTTCTCGTAGATAAACTCTATGCCGCGGTAAAATAGCCAATTTGCCACGATGAGCTCGGCGCGGCTTTTTACCGTATCGCCACTATCGCTTTTATATCTAGTTTGCTTGATTTTTTGCTTTTTAAATAGCTTTAAAGCCAGCAAAATAATTACGATCAACAACAAAATGATTAAAATTTGAGATACGTCAAAGCTCATAAATAATTTTCTTCAATTCAAAATTTGATTTTTTGGAGTAAGTGAAGGATAAATTTTAGATTTGGTTGCGGAGGACGGATTTGAACCGCCGACCTTCGGGTTATGAGCCCGACGAGCTACCACTGCTCTACTCCGCGATGAAATTTGAGTGGATGGGGTAAGAGGATTCGAACCTCTGGATGATTGGACCAAAACCAATTGCCTTACCGCTTGGCGATACCCCAGCCTGTAAAAAGAAAGGTAATTATATATATTTTTACCTTATTTGTCAAGCTTTTTGGCAAATTTCGCCGTTTTTTCAAAGTTTTTCCATAAAAGCCGTGCTATATGAGCCGTTTAAGCGTCTATTTATATCGTCCTGCCAGCTAGCAGGCAGCGCTTCTAGCGCTCTAAATTTGGGCAACAAATCCAAATTTTCGCTCGGATTAAAAAACAGTTTATTTATCTGCATCACGCTTAGAGCATTTTCGCTTTTTTGCAGGATTTCCACCTCGCAGCCAGCCTTACACGAGCCGTTTTCTAGTACTTTATAGTACCAGCCGGTTAGCCCCGTGGCAAAAATTTCTTTAGTCAAATTTGCATTTCCCCACCGCTTTGCGAGCTTAAAACACGGTTTTCGCGGTTGGGTTACTTGCAGCACTAGCGAGCCGATTTTATGCACGTCGCCCACGTTTACGCTATTTTCATCTAGCCCGCTAATGGTCAAATTTTCGCCCATCGCACCCAGCGGCAAATTTTTAAGCCCCAAATAAGCTTCCCACGCGGGATAGTTTTCGAGTGAATTTGCAAACACGGCTTTATTTACGCCGCCGTGATGCTTCGTGTCGGCCACCTCGTCACCCTCAAAGCCAAGCTCGCCCGCGTAAATTTCGCCCGTCTGCGCATTTTTAAATATCGCCGAGCGCCACGCCTTGCCTAGCTCGTCCGTAGCCGCCACGCTACCATACTGCCTTGCTTTACCTATCAAAAGCGCTTTTAGAAATGCCATCTTGCCCTCACGCCACATTTTGCAGATTTAGCTGAACCTGCTCACCCTCGTCGTTAAACTCAAACCTAACCGCTCTAGCCCCAAAACTCTTTGCGATCGCCTCGAGCGTGTCGCGCGCGGACTTGTGGATCTTGGACTGGAGCTGATTTATCAGGCGCACGGACATCTTTTCGACCTCGGCGCGGGCCTCCTCGATGAGCCTATTTTTATCCTCCTCGCTAAAGCTGCTACCGAAAAATCCGTTTAGCGAATCAGGCAACAAAAACGGGATAAATTTGCCGTTTTTCTCGTCGTAAAATTTCATATTTGCGATCGAAAATTTGTATTTGCAAGGCGGCATCTTGATGAGATACTCCTCGCTCGCGACATTTACGATCTCTAGGCGCGGACTCGTTAGGTCGTAGATGAAGTTTATCTCAAACTCAAATATCATCGAGAGTTTTTTCTCGCTCACCAGCCAGCGCAGATACTCCTTGCCAAAACTGCCAAATGCATGGTCGGTTTTGGTCACGATCTCTTTGCTATAGACCTGAAAAACGGATAACTCGCCGATGGATTTTAGCTGCGATATCTCGGTGCTAATCTGCGTATTCGCGGGCTTTTGCGCGGTTTTTAAGGCTTTATTAAATCTAAAAATCGTAAATACGCAAATCGCCAGCAAAATCGCTAAAATAAGGCTTGTAACATCTATCATTTTTGCTCCTCTAAAATGGGATTTTAGCGAAATTCGTTAAAATAATCGTTAAATTTGAGCCTTTGATTGTTTTATATCGGTATAAATTTTGGATTGTAAATTTAAATTTAGCGAGCTTTTAGAGTCGGTGCGGTTTGGCAAGACCCGCACCTTTAAGATACGGGTTTAAATTTGGCTCAAATTTACTCTAAATTTAGCAAGCAAATTTGAGCTCAAATTTAACCGCCTAAAACACCTGAATAAATTTAAAATCATGCTCTCTGAGCACTTTTTTGATGAGTTCTTGATGGTCTTCACCCTTGGTTTCGAGCGTGATCGTGATATTAGCGTCGCCGTACTCCAGGCTAGTGGAGAAGCGGTCGTAGTCAATCTTTACTATGTTGGCATTTGCGATCTTTAGACTATCGGTTAGACTCATGAGCGCACCGGGTTTATCTATCAGCGTGATTTGCAGCGCCATTTTGCGGTGCGACTTTATGAGGCCTTTTTCGATGATGACGTTTAGCATCTGCACGTCGATATTTCCGCCGCTTAGCACGATGCCGATACGCTCGCCGGCTTTAAATTTGACCTTGTTGTGCAGGATACTAGCTACGCCGACTGCGCCCGCGCCTTCGACTACGATCTTTTGCGTCTCAAGCAGGAACAAAATCGCATTTGCGATCTCCTCGTCGTCGACCTGCACAAACTCATCTACGCACTCTAGGATATTTGCCAGAGTCGTCTCGCTCGCGTCTCGAACCGCGATACCGTCGGCGATCGTGCGCACGGCTTTTGAGTTTATGCTTTTTTTAGCGCCAAAGCTATTAAACATAGCAGGCGCGCCCTTTGCGCTCACGGCGACCACGCGGATGTCTGGATTTACCTGTTTTACACAGCTTGATATGCCGCTGATTAGCCCGCCGCCGCCAACCGGTACGATGATAGTTTCAAGCTCAGCCAGATCATCAAGCATCTCTAGCCCCACCGTGCCCTGCCCGGCCATCACGTACTCGTCGTCAAATGGATGGATAAAGCTCATGCCCTGCTGTTTAGCATACTCGACCGCATAGGCGTAGGCTTCGTCGAAGTTATCGCCCTTTAGGATAACCTCGGCGCCTAGATCTTTTGTGCCTAGCA
The DNA here is from genome assembly GCF_000313615.1 of Campylobacter showae CSUNSWCD. Classification (NCBI taxonomy): domain Bacteria; kingdom Pseudomonadati; phylum Campylobacterota; class Epsilonproteobacteria; order Campylobacterales; family Campylobacteraceae; genus Campylobacter; species Campylobacter showae. The sequence goes on from NZ_AMZQ01000012.1 coordinate 17,671, forward strand.
CCTTTAAAAGCGGTGTGGACTCAGGCATCACGATGGTGGCAGGCGTCTTAAACTCGCGCGCTGAAATAGCCACACCCTGAGCATGATTGCCCGCACTTGCGGCGACTACGCCTTTTTTACGCTCCTGCGCGCTTAAATTTGCGATTTTATTATACGCGCCGCGGATCTTGTACGCGCCGGTGCGCTGGAGGTTTTCTTCTTTTAGGTAGATGAGCGCGCCGCTTGCGAGGCTTAGTTTTGCGCTGTAGGCAAACGGCGTCTTGTACACAAAGCCGCTTATCGTGCGCTTGGCTTGGATTATTTTATTTAGAGAGATCATTTTAGCCTTTCGTTTTTGTTTAAATTTTACTTTTCATCGCTTTTACTTGCGCGTTTATTTACCGTATTTTTGCTTACGTTTTCTTTATTTTTATTTATATTTTTGTTTTTGCTGTTATCTGCTACGTTTACGGCGCCGCCTCAAAATCGTGCTTCGCCGTCAAATTTGGCCTAGTCAAGCCTTTGTAGCTCGATTTTTATGCACCTATCCTGCACGAAATTTATCCCGTTTTCGCGAGCAACCGATCCCGCCTCGTCGTTTGTTATACCAAGCTGCAGCCACAGCGTTTTTACACCTTTTTTGACGGCGTCTTTTACTAGCTCGCTAGCAAACTCGCCCTTTCTAAACATCACGGCGATGTCGATATTTTCATCTATTTGGATCAAATTTCGATAAACCTTTCGCCCTAAAATTTCATCAGATTTTGGATAAATAGGAAATACGTTAAATCCGCGCTCGATTAGAAATTTCGCAACCTCGTTGCTAGGCTTGCTCTCATCTGGACTAAGGCCCACGACCGCGATATTTTTAGCGGAGGATAAAATTTGCCCTAGATCGCTAGGCATTTTTACTCTTTAAAAGCACGCCACACTCGATGTGAGCGGTGTTTGCAAACTGATCAAACACGGCAAATTTGACCGCCTCGTGCGTTAAGGAAAGCTGCGCTAGATCGCGCTTGAGGCTCTGCGGCGAACAGGAGATATAGACGATGTTTTCGTAGTTTTTGATGAAATTTATCACGCTCTCATCAAGTCCAGCGCGTGGCGGATCTACCAAAACGTGCGAGAAGTCATAGCTAAAGATATCAAGCTCTCTTAAACGGTTAAACTCGCGCTCGCGCCTAAACGCGCTCATCAGCTCCTCGGCGCTCATTCGTAAAAATTTGATGTTATCTACGCTGTTTAGTTCGCAGTTTTTGAGCGCATTTGCAATTGAGCTTTTGGATATCTCGGTTGCCAAAATGCGTTTAAATTTTTCCGCCATCGGAACAGTAAAGTTTCCGTGTCCGCAGTAAAGCTCAAGCAGATCCGCGCCGTGCTCTACACAGCCTTTCGCCCACGCGATCATCTTTTCGTTTACGGCGGTGTTTGGCTGGATAAAAGCTCCGTCGCCGAATGTAAATTTATAAATTTTACCGCCGATATTTAGGCAGTCCTCTAAATTTAACTCGCCGCTTAGTAGCTTTTGCCCCTTTGCTCTCGCCACTATCGTTACGCGGTGACCGGCAAGCTCACGCGCTAAGCTTTCTATCTCGCCCTGCTCGGTTTCGCCTAGACGCTTATGATAGAGCAGCGTCGCTAGTATCCCGCTCGCGCACGAGATAAACTCGGCGCCAAACAGCCTCTCTTTTAAAATTTGATTTTTAGTAAGCTCTTCAAGCAAACGCGACATCAAATTTACGATAGGAGAGGCTACTTTTGGGCATTCGTCTATAAAAATACGCTTAGTTTTAGTGCCGTGCATCGTGTATCTAAGCTCCTCGCCGTCGCGCCAGACCCCAAACTCCGCCCTAGTGCGGTAAGCGGCACTCTGCGAGGCGAAAAACTCAAATTCGCCGCTATAAAACGGCTCAAATTCGCACCTTATAAAATCAGTTTTAAATTTAACCTGCTCCTCGTAAGGCATATCAAGAGTGCAACTACCACACTCTCCTAAAAATTTGCAAAACTTATCGGGCAAATTTAAACCCTTTGCCCTACGAATCTAACGACCAAAGCCGTCACTAAAAGCCCCAAAGGAAGCACTATCCAGATACTTAGGCCAAGCGCGATCGGGAAGTATCCCGCAAAAATACTGATCGCGCAAACCGCAAGCGCATAAGGCATCTGCGTCTGGACGTGATCGATGTGGTTACACCCGGCACCCATAGACGAAAGTATCGTAGTATCCGAGATCGGAGAGCAGTGGTCGCCAAATATCGCGCCAGTTAAAACGGCTGAGATATTTACTATCATATACGCGTGCAAGGCGTCGCCCTCTAGTCCGCTGTGCATGCCCACCGCGCTAGCTAAAGGTATCGCGAGCGGCATCAAAATGCCCATCGTACCGTAGCTGGTGCCGGTAGAAAAGCTGATAAACGAACCCAGCATAAAAATCGCCGCCGGAAGGACGATCTTTGGCGTAGACTGCGAAAGCAGATCGACTAGATAGCGAGATGTGCCAAGCTCCTTGATAACCGAGCTTAACGACCACGCAAGAAGCAGGATAATAATCGTAGTTATCATGGTTTTCCAGCCCTTACCCCATGTTTCTATCGCCTCGCGCACGGTTAAAATTTTTCTATAAACAGCCATAAATATCGCCACCACCGTAGCTAGCAAAGCCGACTGAAATAGTGCCACGGACGCATCGGCAGCGCCGAACGTAGCTTGGAAAGTGTAGAACGTAAGCGGATGAGCCTTCGCGCTCTCAAGAGCCTCGCCCTCAAGCGCGCCCAGACCGCTAAAGTAAAAGCTAACAAACGCGCCCAAAATAAGCACCAAAAGCGGAACGACGGCGTTTGAGCTTTGTAGTTTGATATTTTCTTTAGGCTCTAGCGTCTTGTCCTCGACGTCCTCGATCATAGCTCCGTCCCGTCTAGGGTGCAGTTCGCCGGCTCTAGCTCTGCGCTCGGCTTTTAGCATACCTGCAAATTCGCGCCCCATAAACGCGGTGCAGACGATGAAAAACAGCATGAAAAGGTTGTAAAATCTATAAGGCATCGTCTCTACAAAGATACTAAAAGCGTTTATGTTCGTTATGCCGATGAGCTCGTAGCCTTGCTTAATCAGTGATATCTCAAGTCCGACCCAAGTCGAGATGACGGCTAGACCTGCGATCGGAGCAGCAGTTGCGTCGATGATAAAGGCTAGCTTTTCGCGAGAGACTTTAAATTTGTCCGTTATCGGGCGCATGATAGGACCCACGATGAGGGAGTTCGCGTAGTCGTCGAAAAAGACGAAAAGTCCCATCACCCAAGTTGAAATTTGAGCTGAAACGCCTGTTTTAGCCTTTTTGCTCAGCCATATCGCCACAGCCTTGGTTCCGCCCATTTTGGTGATGAGCGCGACCACGCCGCCGATACAAAGCACCTGAAGCACGATGCCCGCATTCCAGCTATCAGCCAGCGAGCCCACAACCCTTTTTACGATGTCGGTAAAGCCCTTTACAAAAGTCATCGGGATGCTTGAATCGATGACGTTTATGAGAAACGTTCCGCTAAAAACGCCGATAAACAGCGACAAAACGACGTCTTTGGTGATAAACGCCAAAACTATCGCCACCACAGGCGGGATGAGCGTCCAAAAACCGAAAATTTCGGCATTTTTTTTCGCTACTTCGGGATCTACGGCTAGCGCCAAGATAGGCAAAAGCGACAAAAATAAAATCTTTTTCATCAAAAACTCCTTTTTGTTTTTCGTCGGTTTAATCAAATTTTCCGCACCGCGTGTCGTCGGTCGGTATTTAAGGCATAAATTTAGCTAAATGCGGCTTAAATTTTTGTTTTAAATTCGCTTATAATTCAAAAATTTTAGTTCTTTATTAAAAATTTATGTTAAAAATGAGGCTTTTGTGGAAATTTTGGTTTTGGCGAGGCTTGGCATTAAAATTTGGTTTTTTACAAAAAATTATGGCAGTTTTGTATATTTGAACCGTTTATAATCAAATTTAGGCTTTTATTCTAGCCTTTTTAGTCAAAATTTAGCGGCTAGCGCACAGCGATATCATTGATAAAATTTTCAATATCCGTAGCCTGCTTAGAATTTAAACCCATTATCGTAAAAGTTTTTAATCGCCATATTTGCCTAGCTTTTTTACTGATTGTTACTTTTTTGGGGATAAACGGACGATCAAACGCCGAGCAAGAAAAAATATCGGTGTTTTTGATCACGATATCTCCAAATATAAATCTGTTTATAATAACCCTATCTTCATAGATTTCAATATAATTAAACAAAATAATTTCAAAAATAGGCATAATAAATAGCAAAGAAACCGCAAAGCCAAATGCAAGAAAAAAGCCCGTTAAATAAGCCGCTACCGATGAAATTATTATTAACGACAAAAATCCAAACCCAGCCAAGTCAATCAAAACTAGAAATAAGCTTCTTTTATCTAGTCTATAAAGCTGTTTTACATTTTCATTAAAATCTCTTTGCATTTGCTCCGCCAAATTTAATTTTTCTACTCGTAGCGGCTTTAAACCGCTAAAAATCGCCGCGATGTCGCGCGGTTCAACGTACTTTTATCTCAATTACGAAACGGCGACGGAATTTTAAGAGCGTCAAATTTTGAGAGAAAATTTGATATTAAATTCGGTACAGTCTCGGCACTAAAATTTGACGACAAATTTGCACAAATTTCAGCGCGCGTTTCTCCCGTCACCGCAAGCGCAAATTTGCAAATCCAGCTTCAAATTCATGCGGGTCAAGCCCCGCAAAAGCAAATTTAAACGGCGCACAAAAACATATAAAAATCGCGCGCCGTAAAGCCCGGCGGCAAATTTAACTCAAATTTATGTGGCAAAGCAACTAAATTTTACGCGAAATCCAGCCGCCTATCCCGCAAATTTAATGCTAAACGCCTACTTTTTCTCTATAAAAAGCCCAGCCCAAGTCTGCTGCGTCGACATCGCCTCGACGACGTTGATATTTACGCGGTGAGGCATATTTAGGCAGTTTAGCACGATTTGCGCGATATCCTCGGCAGTGATGTACTCCACGCCCTCGTAAACCGCGTCGGCCTTAGCCTTATCACCGCCGAAGCGAACCTCGCTAAACTCAGTCTTGCAGATACCAGGAGCTATCTCTGTCACGCGGATGCCAGTGCCACGGATGTCGTTGCGCAGATTTCTACTAAACTGCTTTACAAATGCCTTGCTAGCACCATAAACGTGACTGCCCGGATACGGCCATGCGCCCGCGGTTGAGCCTAGATTAAAGATATAGCCGCTCTTTCGCGCGATCATAAGCGGTAAAACGGCCTTGGTCGAATATAAAAAGCCCTTGATGTTGGTATCGACCATCGTCTCAAAGTCCTCGATGCTAGTCTGCGCCACGCCTTCAAGCCCCAGCGCCAGGCCTGCGTTATTTACGAGCACTTCGATATCGCGAAACTCCTGCGGCAAATTTGCCACGCCGTCAAAAACCGCCTTTTTATCGCGGATATCGGCGACGATGATGTGAGTGTTTCCAAGCTCTTTTGCCAAGGCTTCAAGCCTTTCTTTACGGCGAGCCAGCGCTACGATCTTGTAGCCTTCGCGGCTGAGCATCCTAGCTATCGCCTCGCCAAAACCTGACGTAGCTCCCGTGATAAAAGCCGTTCCTTTCATATTTTCTCCTTATTCGGTGATCAAATTTGACTCAAGCCCCATCGCCCTTAGATACTGCGCGTTGATCTCTTTTTTGCCGATGATGGCGTAGTCTAGGGCGTTTAGTCCGTTATCATCCACTGCCTTCACGTCCGCGCCGTTATCTATCAAAAGCTGCAATATTTCCACGTCCGCCGCCCCTGCCGCGCTCATCAGCACGCTTTTTGATGCCCCGTCAAAGTCGCAGAGCTTTACGAAACTTGGCAACTGAACGCTCAAATTTGCGCTATATGCAAGCTTGGTGCTCATGTCTATCAGCCTTTTGTTTACTAGAGCTCCGTTTCCTAGTAAAAATTTGACTAAATTTATATCGTTTAGCTGCACGGCATTAAAAAGCGGAGTGACGCCGAGCAGATTTGCATAGTTTACGTCCGCGCCGCTAGCAACCAGGAGCTTTACGTTGTTTAAATTTTTAAGCGCGAAAAACAGCGAACTCTCAAATCCGTAGTTTAAATTTACACCCGCGCGCAAGAATTCCTTTATGATGTCCTCGCTTTTTTCGTAAAGAAGCGCGGCGTTAAATGCGTTTTGAAGCGAGGCTTGTGACACGGAGCCAGAATATATCGCCTCATTTATGCCGTATTTTGTAAAGGTCGGGTCGCTAACTTTTCTAGCAAACTCGTCCATATCGCCGTTTTGCAGAGTCGCGGCGGCAAATTTTAAAAACTCGTTTGCAACCTTTGAAGCGTAATAAATCGCGCTGCCTTCATCTATTTTGAAATTTGATTTGTAGTAGTTTACGAGCGACTCAAGAGCGGCGTTATAGTCTTTGTTAAAGTCCTTAAAAACCGTGAAATTACTTAGGCTTTGATGTCCCCAGTAACGAAGTCTGGCTCTGTTTTGCGATACGAGTTTTTCGTATTCGCCCGGACTTTCTAGCTCTTTTGCGTAAATTTCAGGTGCATAGGAAGCTTTTAAGATCTTAAATTTAAACTCGTTTAAATTCTTAGTCGCCAAATTTCCGACGCAAGCAAGGCTTTCGGCGCGGATCTTTTGAGCGGCCGAGAGTAAAATTTGAACCTCTTTTAGCCCCAAGATAGAGTCGTTGCAGTTTGGCTCAAATTCTCCCGAAAAGGTTAAATTTTGCGAGAAAAATCGCTGCTTATCAGCCAAAGCGTCATCACAGCCAAAGCCAGCAAAAACAAAAGAAAACGATAAAAGTATCGGCAAAATAAATCTCATCGTATGCCTTAATATCTTTTAATTTTGATAATTCTACCAAAAAATAATTTGGTAAAAATAAATTTACCGCTCATTAAAGCAAACGTCCGCAAATGCGGCTTTTAGCTTCTCGTAAAGCGGAGTAAATGGAACGCCGTTTACGCGTACCTCGGCGATGGAGGTGATGAAATTCGTATCGCCGCTCCAGCGTGGCACTAGATGATAGTGCACGTGCTCTGCGATGCCCGCACCCCCTGCTTTGCCCAGATTCATCCCGATATTTACGCCCGCCGCATTTAGTTCGCGTTTTAAAATTTTCACGCCCTCGCGCACGTAGGCGCTCATCTCCGACCACGTCTGCTCGTCTAGGCTTTCGATATTATCGGTGTGCACATACGGTATCACCATAAAGTGCCCCGGCGTATACGGATAAAGATTCATGATCCCAAAACACCGCTTTGCACGAAATAAAACGCCCGTCTGCGCGTCTTTTTCGGGGTGATTTACGACGTTGCAAAAGACGCAGCCCTGCTCCTTTTTACCGAAATATTCGCTCCTCCACGGCGCGCAAATGTGCTCCATATCAGCCCTCCTTTACGGTTTTAACGGCTTTTGCCAAGTCCTCTTGCCTCATAAAATGCTCGCCTATCAAAAACGCGTCGGCTCCTTGCGCGTGAAGCTCTTTTAGCTGCGAGTGCTCATAGATGCCGCTTTCAGCGACGATGACGCTTGCGTTTTTGATTTTAGAAAACAGCTTCTCGCAAAGACTCATATCCATCTCAAACGTGCTTAAATTTCGGTGATTTACGCCGACTATCTTTGCGCATGCAAAATTTGACTTTTCCACATCCTCTTCGTCGTGCGTCTCTACTAGGGCCTCAAGCCCCAAAGAACGCGCGTAATCAAGTAGCCGCTTTAGCTCATCAGCGCCAAGAGCCTTTGCGATAAGTAGGATAAAATCGGCTCCGTAAACGAGCGCTTCTAAAATTTGATACTCGTCTACGATAAAATCCTTGCGAAGCAGCGGCAGCGAGCTTTCGCATCTTATGGCCGCCAGGTACTCCAAATTTCCTTTAAAAAAATGCGGCTCGGTTAGAACCGAGATAGCGTTTGCTCCGCCTTTTTCATACTCTTTAGCTATCTCTACGGGCGCAAAATTTGGCCTTATTAGCCCCTTGCTAGGGCTTGCTTTTTTAACCTCGGCGATGATGCGATACGGCTCGTCTGCGCTGCTTTTTAGTGCTTTTACCGCGTCTTTTATCTCGCGCGGATTTTTCGCCGCAAGCTCTTGTAGTTTTTCAAAAGGCATTTGCGATTTTCGCAGCGCCAAGTCCTCTTTGGTTTGCTTGATTATCTGATCTAATATCATCTTTTACCCTTTTTTAGGCACTCTTTGATAGTGTTTATATGCTCTTTACCCTCGGGCGAATTTACAAATTCCTCATCATGCAGGACTTGTTGCATTATCTCGTCGGCCTTTTTGCACTCGCCTAGCTTATAGTATCCCCACGCCAGCGAATCTAGATAAAACACCGACCCAGGCTCTAGCTCTAGGGCTCTGTTTACTAGCTCTATGCCCTTTTTCGCGTCTATATCGTGATCGATGAGCAGGTAGCCGTAGTAGTTTAGATATAGCGCGTTATTTAGCTTTACGGCCGATTTTTCAAAGTTATTTATGACTTGCTTTAGACTATCTTTGTCTATCTTTTTGGTTTGTTTGTTTGTGTCTCTTTCGTATTGATATATCGCCATTTTGGCTTGATATTCGAGATTAAAGCTCTTATCAAAGGCCTCCTGCGCCTTTTTATACGCCTTGGCAAAATCCCCCGTCGCAGCATAAAGATCCATCAGCGCATCGTCATTGTATGAGTATTTTTGTAAAAATTTGATCGCCGCGTCATAGTTTTTTTGAAAAACGTAAACGCCGAGCGCTTTTTCGAGATAGATTTTTTCTTTCGTCACTTCAAAAAGACTCTCGTAAACATCGATCATATCGGAGTAGCGGCCGTCCTGCGCGTAGATATCTACTAGCGCCGTGCAGGTCTCTACCTCGCAGCCGTCGATACGGCGCGAGCTCTCTAGCTGCCTGATCGCCTCTTTTTTGTCGTTCATTTTATTGTATAAAAGATCGACTATTCGCAGTAGATTTTCCACGCTCCTATCTAGCTCGTACGCGCGTTCAAGCTCGGCTAGGGCGGCTTTGTTGTCGTTTTGCATCGAGTAGACGGCAGAGAGCATGACGTGATTTTTAGAGATGTCCTCTTTTTTGACTAGCTCTTGCATTATCTTTGCGGCTTCGTCGAGTTTGTTTTCGCTCATCAAATTTGCACCCTGTATGCGAAGTACGTCCACGTCGTCTTTTAGTACCTTTTGGCTGAGCGCTAAAATGCTTTTAAAATTTACGTTTTTAGAAAAAAACGCGAGTCTGAGCGCCTCTTTTAGATAGTCGGTGTTTTTGGTTTTTTCGTAAAGCTGCTCGTAAAGCTCGGTCGCCTCGTCGTGATTAGCGTTTTCGACCGCCAAAAGCGCCTTGATAACGTATAAATTCTCGTCAAAACCGTCTTTGGCGGTAGCAAAACAAACAAGCAAGGCCGCCAATATAAATTTTAAAATCGCCTTATTCCCGCGCATTCTTTCTCCAATTCATTGATTTTATCCTTAAAATAGTCCCAAAACGGAAAGGTGCGGCACTGGCTCGGGCGAAAGTCGTAAACCGAGCAGTTTTTTGCCGTTTCGTCAAAAAATATGCACGCAAACCCGCCGTCGTAGGGCTTTTCTTTGAGGCTAAATTTATATCCGAATTTATCTAAAAATCGCGATCTAAACTCATCCTCGCTTATTTTCAAATGTTCCGCCAGAGCCGAAATTTCCGCTGAGCTTATCCATATATAGCCGCTTTCTCCCGTGCAGCACTTGCCGCCGCACAGCTCGCACTTGCTAGCGTCAAATTCATAACCAAAACCGCTTTGTCTTAGCAAATTCACTCCGCCGCGTCCCTACTTTGCGTGTTTGCTGTAGCGAAAATTTTAGCTGCCTTTTTACTATAAACACCGCCTTCAAAAACAAAAATCGGCGGTAAAATTTGAGTCAAGGATTTTGAACTTTTTTTAGCCTCAATTAGTACCAAATTTGCCGTGCCATCCGCTTTTGGATGCACAAAACAAAGCCTAGTAAGCGTAAATTTAAATTCGCTCAAACAAAGCACAACTTCAGCTAGGCGCTTAGCGTCGTAGCAAAAGCTAAAAACTCCGCGCGGCTTTAGCAGCGAATTTGCGCTACCTACAAGCTCGCTAAGAGGTAAATTTTCGCTGTATCTAGCGGCGCGAAGGTGTTCGTTTTCGCTTTTTTTTGCGCCGTCGTGATAAAAAGGCGGGTTTGAGACGATGAGATCATATCTTTTTTCACTCTTAAATTTAGCAAAATCAGCCGTTATGAACTCGGCTTCAATGCCGTTTTGGCTAGCGTTTGCAGCGGCTAAATTTACGTTAGTTTCTAAAATATCGAGCAAACTAAGCGAAATTTTAGGAAAATCGCGCTTTAAAAGCAACCCCAAAACCCCACTACCGCAACCAACCTCTAGCACCTCGCCGCGCACTCCGCCCTCACGGATAAAGTCATACAAAAACATCGTATCGCTGTTGTAGCGGTAGCCGTTTTTGGGCTGAGTGATTATCATCTATATACCTTGATGATAAATCCTTGCTTATCCTGAGAGGTGATTATGTCATTGCTGTACGATATGCGCGAAAAGTCGCCGAATTCATCTTTTATCATCTCGCCGGCAACCTTGGCGCGCTCTTTGCCGATACCGAAATTTGCGTATGAATCGATCTTTTCAAGCTCTTCTTGTGGGATCACTTTTGCCGCTTTTGACGTGGCGATAAAGTTACCGCGGCTCACTATCGGCGTGATCTCGAAATAATAATTTGAATTATAACTCTGCAAAAAGTCGCTTACTTTGTTTTTACAAACTTGCGTCGGCCTGTCTGAGCCCGCGCTCATATCAGAACACTCGACCGAGGCGATGAAAACAACCTTTTTAGGCACTTCGGCTTTAAAATTTAGCTGGATTATCTTTTTTAGATTTTCATTTTCGCTCATCAGTTCTTCGTTTTTAGTTAGTATCTGTGCCACTTCACCCTTTGCGATGTTTTTTTGCGTACTCGTTTTGGCTAAATTTTCCTTCGTGTCGCTTAGATCTTTAGCTCCGTCTTGCATCTGTTTTCTTAGAGTCGCGAGCTCTGCGTCTTTTTGCGTCAAAAGCTCATTTAAAGCATCTAGTTGCTCTTTGTTTTCCTTGGCTGTTTTAATATTGTTTTCAACCAATGTCGTGATTTTGTTATTTAAAATTTTATAGTTTTGGATGTTTTTTTTACCAGCAGCGATCTCGTCCGCTAGCAGTTCTTTTTGGATATTTAGCGACTCGTTTAGCTCTGCAACCTTAGCTTCCGCACTTTGCAGTGAGCTATCTTTTTGCGAAATTTGATTTTCTAACTCATAAATTTTACTCTTTAGTTCCGCCACGTTTTGCTCGGTTTCTTGGCGCTCGTTTTCAATCTGATTTTTTAGCTTTTCAAGCTCGGTTTTATATATAGCCTCGTTTTGTTCAATCTCTTTTTCAAATCCTTGTTTTTCTTTCTCGAGCTTTGCTACTAACTCTTTATTCGTCGCGTTTAGCTCATCATTTATCGCTTTTAGCTTAGCTTTTGACTCGGCTTTTTTGTTTGCGTTTTCAAGGCTCGCTTCAAGCTCGCTTATTTTTTTCTTGTCCGCGTCTTGTTCTTTTTCTAGGGCGGCGATCCTATTTTTGGATAAATTTTGAGCATTTAGAGCCTGAGCGTTATACTCGCTAGCGATCCTTTTTATCTCGCTATCTTTTAGGGCTAGCTCGTTTGCGAGCCTAGCATTTTCGCTCTTTAGTTTTGCAACCTCTTCATTTACCGCTCTTAGTTCGCTTTCAAATTTAGCTTTGCTAGTTAGTGCTTCGTTCTTCAACTCGTCGTTTTGAGCCTCGAGCCGTTTTAGCGTATTTTGATTTTCGCTTTGCGTTTTGGCGCTTGATTTATCAAGCTCGCTTTGCTTTTTTTCAAGCTCGGATTTCAGGCTTTTTATTTCTTCACGAAGCGAAGTTAAATTTTGCTCCAAATTTTTGTTTTTCTCGTTTTCTTCCTGCGCTTTTGCTAGTTTTTTATTTAACTCATCAATCATACTTAAACGTTGTTTATCGTTAGCGCTGGCAGCTTGTTTTCGCCTAGTTTCCAACTCGGCTTTTTGAGAACTTAGAAGATTTAATATTTCCAGATTTTTATCAACCAAATCAACATTATCGTCATACAGTAGCCTATTTTGAGCGCGCAAAACGCGTATTTGCTCTTTTAACTCGGCTTCATCGCCTAAAATTGGCGCATCCGTATCATTTAAATCCACATTTCTAGTATACTTTTCCTGCGATAAAACCTGGCTTTGGTTTGTCAAATTTTTCTCGCCTACAGTACTTATGCTTTCATTTTTAGGCGCTTCTTCGACGTTCATTATTTGCACGGCGAGTTCCGTAGACTTTGCAGACGGTTTTGTAAACTCGAAATACAAATAATATCCGCCCAGCGTGAGTAAACAACCGCAGATAAAAAATAAGACTAAATTTAACGCTCTCAACTCTATTTTTCCTTGATGTCTTGGACTACCTTGTGCGCGTGATTTAGCGCGAGTACGATCGAGCCGCCGTTTTTTAGCACGATGTCGCCGCCGATATATAGGCCGGATACGCTGCTTTCATAGTGCTCGTTTACGACCGGGTCCTTATCCGCATCGAGCTCAACTCCGCATTTTTGTAAAAAATCCACCGGAGTCGAGCCGCCGATAGCGTAGACGACTCTGTCGTAGACTCTGATTTTTCCGTTTGAAAAGTGCACTCTCACGCGCCCCGATTCGTTTTCGATCTCGGTAATATCGTGATTTAGTCGCACTTTTAGCTTATTTGCTTTTTCTAGCTCCCACAGCGCCGTTACGTTTACGTCATTTACGCGGCTAAATTTGTCCTTGCGGTACGCTAGCGTGGTTTTATTGTATTGGCATAGCTCGATAGCGTACTCCACGGCCGAGTTTCCGCCGCCCACCACGAGCACCTTTTCGCCGCTGGAACAGGAGTTTAGATTAAAATTTACGACTCCATTTAGCGAAGGCGGGATTTTATAGTTCGGCTTGTTTGGACGTCCCATTTTACCGATGCTTATCATCACGTTTTTAGCCTTATAGTCGCCCTTTGCGGTGTGCACGAAAAACAAATCGTCCTTTTTCTTTACGCTTTCGACCTCGGAGTTAAACACGGCCTCGATCTTTTCCTCGTCTAGCAACTTATCGAAATAATCAAGCGTGCTCTCCTTCGTGCCGTCCTCAAAGGACACGATGCCGTGGATGGTGCTGTCTTGACCTTTGTACTCCTTATCCACGCGCTTGTTGTCTTTGTAAAATTTTCTTATAGTTTGGCTGTGGTTATCGCCCTTTTCGAGAAGCAAGACTTTTTTTAATCCATTGGCTCTCGCCTCTACGACGGTCGCGATGCCGCAAGGGCCGCCGCCTATCACGATAATGTCGTAAACATCGCTCATTGATTCTCTCCAATTTGATATTTTTTCATTAATGTAGCGAAAATTGTATTAAATTTTAAGAAATTCGCGAAATTTGGGGTAAATTTAATTTAAAAAAGACAAAAACGGTCAAATTTGAAAGATAAAAGGCGAGCGGGGGCAAATTTGGCTCATATAAATTCGGTAAATTTGAGAGCCAAATTTGAAGCGCGTCAAATTTAAAGGGACGCAAATTTAACCAAATTTACGCCCGCTAAAGCTAAATTTTCTTTAAAAACTCAGCGATTAAAAATGCTAGTTCTAGCGACTGATCGGCGTTTAAGCGCGGATCGCACTGCGTTTCGTATCTGTGCGCCAGATCATCCTCGTTTAGCTTAAACGACCCGCCCGTACATTCGGTCACGTCCTGGCCCGTCATCTCTAGATGCACGCCGCCAGCATGCGTGCCCTCGGCTCTATGTATCTCAAAAAAGCTCTGCACTTCGGCTAGGATTTTATCAAATTCGCGCGTTTTGTAGCCGTTTGCGGCTTTTATCGTGTTGCCGTGCATAGGATCGATGCTGTAGACGATATTTAGGCCTTCGCGTTTTACTTCGCGTAGGATTTTAGGTAGCCGCTCGCCGATTTTATCCGCGCCCATTCTGATTATTACGTTTAGTCTACCCGCTTCGTTTTGCGGATTTAGCGCATTTGCGAGCGCGATGACGTCCTGCGCGGTTGCGTTTGGTCCGATCTTTACGCCTAAAGGATTGTGCACGCCGCTTAGAAAATGCACGTGAGCATCGTTTACGCCGCGCGTGCGCTCGCCGATCCAGAGCATATGCGCCGAGCAGTCGTACCAGTCGCCAGTGAGGCTATCCTCTCTAGTTAGAGCCTCCTCGTACGGCAGCAAAAGCGCCTCGTGCGAGGTGTAGACCTTGGTTTCGCTAAGCGCGGGAGTATTTGAGGCATTTATACCGCAAGCGCCCATAAATGCTAGTGTTTGGCTCAGCTGCCTAGCTAGTTCGCCGTATTTGGCGTCAAGCTCGGGTTTTTTGATAAAGCCAAGATTCCAGCGATTTACCTCGTGAAGATCGGCTAGACCGCCGCGAGAAAAGGCGCGAAGCAGGTTCATCGTGGATGCGCTTTGATAATACGCTTCGATCATGCGGTTTGGATCGGCCACGCGAGCCTCGGCATTAAATTCAAAACCGTTTATGATGTCGCCGCGGTAGCTGGGTAACTTTACGCCGCCTTGCTCCTCGTAGTCCGAGCTTCTAGGCTTGGCAAACTGACCAGCCACGCGCCCTACTTTTACGACGGGACAGCGTCCGGCAAACGTCAAAACGATCGCCATTTGCAGCATCACTTTAAACATATCGCGGATATTTACGGCGTTAAAATTTGAAAAGCTCTCCGCACAGTCGCCCCCTTGCAATAAAAACGCTTCGCCGTTGCAAACTTTAGCTAGGTCTTGCTTTAGGTTTCTAGCCTCGCCGGCAAAAACTAGCGGCGGCATCGTTTTTAGCTTATCCTCGGCCTTTTTTAGCAAGACCTCGTCTGGGTAGCTGGGCTGCTGCAAGATATTAAATTTTCTCCACGAATCTCTGCTCCACATCTTTAAACCTTTTTTAAAAATAACCCCGATTTTAGCTAAAAGAACTTTTATTACAGATAAAATTTCAAATTTTAGCCCCAAATTTACCCTCGCTGCGCTTTTTTGAGCCACATAAGCTTTGATTAACGACAAATAAATATAATTTCGCCAAAAAAGCGGAAAAATGCAAGACAAAAATCAAACCAAAATCGGCTTCATCTACGGCCTATTGGTCTTTATGATCTGGGGTGTTTTTCCTATTTATTTTAAACAGCTCAGCGCGCTTTCGGCCACCGAGATCGTCGCTCACCGTATCATTTGGTCGGTGCTACTTTTGTTTTTGCTACTCAAATTTGGCCGCAAACTAGGCGCAGCGGAGAAAATTTTAAGCAATAAGAAAACCACGTTTTGGCTATTTGTCACGGGACTTCTCATCGCCGCCAACTGGTGGATCTACGTCTATGCCGTAAATATCGGCAAGATCGTAGAAACCAGCCTAGGATACTTCATAAATCCTCTCGTAAATATGCTCCTTGGCGTGCTGATTTTAAAAGAAAAGCTATCGCGCGCGGGCAAATTTGCCATCGCTATCGTCTTCGTCGCTATCGGCGTTCAAATTTACGACGCGGGCGGCCTACCTATCATATCTATCATTTTGCCTATCACGTTTGGATTTTATTCGCTCATTAGAAAGCGCCTTAGCGTGCCCTCTTTAGAGGGGCTTTTCGTCGAGACCGCACTCATTGCTCCTATCGCGCTCGTCGCGCTATTTTTCGTAGCCGCTAGCGGACAAAATCACTTTAGCTTTTCGTGGTTCGGGCTTTTGATCGCTCTTTGCGGGCCTGCGACCGTCGTGCCGCTTTTACTTTTTAACTCGGCGGCTACTAGGCTAAATTTAAGCACGATCGGCTATTTGCAGTATATTTCGCCTTCGATGCAGCTTTTGCTTGCCGTTTTTTACTACGGTGAGCAAATTAGCGCGCTCAAAGCGCTGTCGTTTTTGCTGATCTGGAGCGCGCTAGCGGTGGTTAGCTTTAGCGCGATTTATAGTAAAAAAAGCAAAATTTCAGTATAACCGCAAATTTAAATCAAAAAAGGAAACCTATGTCATCTATCGCATTTTACGCCGTCATCTGCGTCGTAGTCGCGCTTGTGCTCTACACGCAGATACAAAAAATAACGAGAAAGATCGACGAGAACGGCACTCTAGCAAACAACTCCCCAGAGGCCGTACGTCAAATTTCAGTGCAAAAGTACAAGGATTTTTGCGAGATAATAAACGGCGAGCTAAGAGAGCTAAAGATGAAAGCGCTCTACGACGACGCCCTAAAAAACGAGGATCTAAAAGAAAAATTTTTAGAAAGCCTAAGCGAGATGAGCAAGAAGCTGACATTTATCGAGACGATGAACACCGCTAGAAACCCAGATAAATGGGAAAGCGAGCTCTTTGAGGTGCTTAGCCGCCTAGACGATCTCGTCACGGAAAATTTCAAAGACGGCGAGCGCGCGGGCGACGAGATTAGGGAGCGTCTGGGCGCGGAGTTTAGCAAGCTGCAAAATTAAATCTTAAGTAAAAACGGGGTAATATCGCTTTTTTGATTTAACTCTATCTTTCTAAGGAAAAAAACGGATGAGCTATACCAAAAAAGACCTCGTAACCGCTGCAAATTTAACCAAAGACGAAATTTACCATTTCCTAAATTTAGCCAAGGAGTTTAAGGCGCTAAACAACTCCGAGACCAAAAAAGCCAAGTCGCTCTACGGCAAAACGACCGTAAACGCCTTTTTCGAAAACTCGACTAGGACGCGAACGAGCTTTGAAATCGCGGCTAAGCGCCTAGGAGCCGACGCTATAAATTTCACCGCCTCAAGCTCCAGCACTAAAAAGGGCGAAACACTCATCGACACCGTTCACAACATCGTCGCGATGAAAACGGATATCGTAGTAGTGCGCCACTACAGCTCGGGTGCGGCTAAATTTATCGCCGAGAATACCGACGCTCACGTCATAAACGCAGGCGACGGCCTAAACGAGCACCCTAGCCAAGCGCTGCTTGATCTTTTTACTATACTGGAAAATCGCGGCAGCCTAGAAAATCTCACGGTCGCCATCATCGGAGATATCTTTCACAGCCGCGTGGCGCGCTCAAATATCTACGTCCTAAAAACGCTCGGAGCCAAGGTTAAGCTCTTTGGTCCGCCGATGTTTTTAACGGGTATGGAGGCTTTTGGCTGTCAAATTTGCTCCGATATGCAAGGGGCGATCGAGGACTCGGACGTCATCATCATGCTACGTATCCAGCTAGAGCGCCAGGACGATGAGATCGCATTTCCGTCCGTGCGCGAATACTCTAAATTTTTCGGCCTAACCCAAGCCAAAATGAAATACGCCAAAGATGGCGTCATGATCCTACACCCAGGCCCGATAAACCGCGGCGTCGAGATAAACTCCGACGTAGCCGACGATCCGCGCTACTCGCACGTGCTAAATCAGGTCGAAAACGGCGTCGCCGTCAGGATGGCGATCCTAGATACTCTCATCAAAAACAAAGGCGCAAAATGAAAACTCTCATCAAAAACGGCACGATCGTAAATCATAACGGCTCGCAAAAAGCAAACGTCTTTATAGATGGCGACAAGATCGCTCTAGTCACCGCGGACGAACCGGCGGCGGATAAGGTAATAGACGCTAGCGGCAAGCTCGTGATGCCGGGACTTATCGATATGCACGTGCATTTTAGGGATCCAGGCCTTGAGTATAAAGACGATATAAACACAGGCTCTGAAACCGCGGTCGCTGGCGGCGTAACCACCTGCTGCCCGATGGCCAACACAAACCCCGTAAACGACAACGCCGTCGTCACGCGCGATATGGTAGCTAAAGCTAAAGCCCGAGGCCTCATCGACCTGCTACCAATCGGTGCGATAACGAGCAAGATGGACGGCAAAAAATGCGTAGAGATGGGCGATATGACTGAGGCGGGCGCAGTGGCGTTTAGCGACGACGGCCTACCCGTAGCTAGCAGCGACGTGATGAGATACGCGCTTGAGTACTCAAAGCACTTCGGCAGCTTCGTCATCAACCACTCCCAAGACTGCTCGCTGTGCCGCGGTGGCCACATGAACGAGGGCCGCGTCTCGGCGATACTAGGCATCAAGGGCATGCCGCGCGAGCAAGAAGAGATTATGGTCTCGCGCGATCTACTACTAGCCAAGCTAACAGGCGGCCACATCCACATCGCGCACGTTAGCTCCGAGTGGTCGCTAAAACTCATCGCGCAGGCTCGCGCAGCCGGCATAAACGTGACCTGCGAGGCGACTCCGCACCACTTTACCTATACCGAGGACGAGCTGCTAGGCTACGATACGAATTTTAAAATGTCGCCGCCGCTTCGCACGAAATCAGACGTAGAGGCGATCAGAGATGGTCTAAAAAGCGGCCTCATCGACGTCATCGTGACCGACCACGCTCCGCACCATAACGACGAGAAATTTTTAGAATTCGACAAGGCGCCGTTTGGAATACTCGGCCTACAAACCCTCGTACCTATGACGCTAGAGTTGGTAAACGACGGCGTGATAAGTATCGAACAGATGGCGGCTCTGACGTCCTATAATGCAGCTAAAATTTTAAAACTAAAAGACAAGGGCGTTATCGCAGAAGGCTACCTCGCCGACATCACGATAATCGATCCAGGTTTCGAGTATCTATACGACAAAAGCCTAAATAAATCAAAATCCCAAAACTCCCCGCTGCTAGGCAAAATGCTAAAAGGCGCGGCGGTAATCACGATAAAAAGCGGCAAAACGGTGTTTGAGTTTCCAAACGTCGTGGCGTGATCCGATCAAATTTAGCGTAAATTTGAAATTTGACTTTGCGGCGGTTAAGGCTGTCGCGAGGTCAAATTTTAACAACGACTAAAACAAAATTTAAAACCATAAGGCGAGTATCGCAAAATAAACCCGCGACCAAAACCGTCAAAAATACAAAGTAGCGGTTTTTTGAAAACATTTTTATCGCTTATGTCGTCGCCTCTTTTGGGATTTTTATCATCCCCGAGGATATATTATCTAGTTGCAAAATTTGCCGCAGTTTCGTAGAAGCCATGAAGCAAATCTTTCCAAATATCCAAATTTTTAGCGACATAAGTCCATTTAAGCAAGAGATAGAATTTTACGCGAGCCATATGCAGGTGCTTGGACTGCTACAGGCGATAATTTTGAGTGTGTTATT
This sequence comes from Campylobacter showae CSUNSWCD, assembly GCF_000313615.1. Lineage (NCBI taxonomy): Bacteria > Pseudomonadati > Campylobacterota > Epsilonproteobacteria > Campylobacterales > Campylobacteraceae > Campylobacter > Campylobacter showae. The sequence goes on from NZ_AMZQ01000012.1 coordinate 36,898, forward strand.
CGTTATGTCCGGTAAACGCAAAGCGCGCCGATCATAAGCTGGCCGATGTCGATGCTTGGTCTTATACTTAGCGCATTTATTATATATGATTATTTCTTTGGTTGCGTAGGCGTAGACGGCATAGTTTTACAGGGCGGAACTCGTATCGAGATAACATTTGATACAAAATTTGAAATATTTGCCGTCATAACGGTTTTTCAACTTTTTTTCTCTTTACTTGGGCTGTTTTCATCGGCCATCTTGTTGCGAGATTTATTTTTTAAGATTTTCTACCTGGAAAAAGAGAGCAAATAAATTTAAATCAGTTTAAAATTTGCGGTTTTGATATCGGCAAATTTGCCTTGTCGCCGCACAGTTTCAACGACTCTATTTAACCCGCCAAATTTACGACCGACTGCCGAGCAATTTAACCGCCGAATTTACCAAATTTACGCCGCCGCGCTGGCTCAATCGATGATTAAAAAACCGATCAAGCCGAGCGCAAGCGACGCAAATTCGTCAAGTTTGGTTCAAATTTACCCTCACGCGTCCTTGCCGTTTATCGCGTATGCCGAGCGTAAAAACACGTCCGTGCCAGATAGCAGAGCGCTCTCGTCAAAGTCAAACGCACCGTTGTGATGCCCAGCGGCCAGCTTGGTGCCGATCATCAGGTAGCCGCTCTTGCCGCCTGCTTTTTGCACGGCGTGCATAAAGTGCGCGAAGTCCTCGCAAGCGCCGAAATTTAGATCCCGCACGATGAGCTCGTCCTTGATAAAAGGCGACTGACGCGCGGCGCGCTCGTAGATATCGGTGATCTCCTCGCTGCTGTCGCCTCCGCTCGTGCCGCCGGTTAGCTTCACGTCGTACTGCACGCCGTACATCTGCGCAACGCCTGCAACGATATCCATACATTTTTTAAACATAAATTCGTTTAGCTCGGTAGTTTCGCCGCGCGTTTCGCAGGCGATGTAGCCATTTGGTGCGATGACGTTTCGCCCCTCGCCCGCTCGCAAAACGCCCACGTTTATGCGCGTGACGCCGTCTGCATGACGCGTGATACCGTGCATAGCTAGAGCAGCCTGGGCCGCGGCCAGTAGAGCGTTTGCGCCTTCTTGCGGAGCGCCCGCCGCGTGAGCCGATCTACCCGTAAAATTTACGTCAAATTTCGATGTCGCAAGAAGCTTGTTCGTGCCGCAGATGATGCCGCCGCTAGTCTTTGCCTGAAAGCCGATGTGACCGCCTAGCAGGTAATCCACGCCCTCTAGCACGCCCGCTTGCTCCATCGGCACGGCGCCTCTGGTGCCCTCCTCGGCGGTTTGAAATATAAATCTAAATTTGCCCTCAAAATCGTCCAAATTTTGCGCGATGAGTTTAGCCATCGCTAGGCCAATCGTGATGTGCCCGTCATGCCCGCAGGCGTGCGTGATGCCGTCTATATCGGCTCTAAAGCCCTCCTTAAACGGCCTGTGCGCCTCATCCTTGCTCTCGGTCACGTCCACACCGTCGATGTCGAATCTAAACGCAAGCGTCTTGCCCGGCCTGCCCGTATCAAGCTCGGCTATTACGCCCGTTAGCCCATCCTCCATCACGGGCAAAAACTCTCGCTCATCAGCGCTTAGCAGGCTTTTTGCACGCTCTAGATATTTTTCTTTATCTTTTTCGCTGCCAAGCCCAGCTCTAGCTTCAGGTTTCATTATCTCGCGTCCCATTTTTAGGCTGTAGCCGAGCTTTTTTAGCTCGCTAGCGATCTTTGCCGTCGTAAAAAACGTGAAAAAACCCGTCTCGGGATGAGAGTGAAAAAACCGCCTATTTTTCACCATTTCGTCTTTTAGCGCTTCTACTTTTGCTGCTACCTCGTCCATTTTCGCTCCTTAAATTTGAAATTTTTATTATTTTTCTTAAAGATATATTATACATTAAGACTAATTTTAAAAGCTTAAATTTAGGCTCTAAAATGATAAATTTGACTCTAATTTTTGTAGGGTGACCTTGCTTGGTGCAAATTTGTCTAGGACTGTTTTTTAAACCCCTATTTGCATAAAAGCGGTGCGGCTAATGTAAGGTAAAATTTGATCAAATGAAGCAAATTTGTATTTTAGCGGAGCGGTTTTGAGATAAAATTTAGGGTGCTAAATTTGACTTAAATTTAAAATTTGCATCAAATTTGGTCGACGAATTTATAAAAATACAAAGAGCAAATTTGACTTCAGCTATCGTGCTAGAAACTCAAATTTACCCCCGCAATTGGCCTATTGTAAGCTATTTTTTAGTTTCATTATCCGCTCGTAGGATTCCTCGATACGCTCTTTTGGTATCTGCTTGGCGCCAACTGCGTCTACGACTAGCTGCGTGACGAGCTCTGCGGTCCTGCGCCCGTCTATCTTGTAGTCGCTAAAGAGCATCACGTCGCCGCCTGCGTTGATAAAGTTTATCACCCTTTCTTGCAGCGCAAAGTCCTTTAGTCCGCCCATGAGCATGTCGTCGCTGATGACTACGCCGTCAAATTTTAGCTCGCCGCGCAGTAAGCCGTCGATGATCGCCGGCGAGAGCGAGGCCGGTAGCTCGGTATCGCGCTGCATGAGGTAGATGTGGCCGACCATTATCATCTTGGCTTCGTTTTTGCGAACCGCGTCAAAATACGGCTTAAGCTCGGTATAGTCGAATTTTTCGATCACGACCTTGGCAGTGTGACTGTCGGCCTCGACGTTACCGTGGCCTGGAAAGTGCTTCATCGCAGCTATCACGCCGCGAGCTTGCGAGGCCTTCATAAACTCGCTTGCGTACAGCGAAACCTCGTCTATATCGGCGCTAAACGCTCTGCCGCGCGAGCCGATGATGGTGGATTTTGGATTTAGCACGTCGGCTACTGGGGCGAAATTTACGTTCACGCCGACGTCTTTTAGTTGCTGCGCCATCTTAGCGTAAAGCTCGCCAGCAGCAGCTAGATCGAGCGTTTTTGCTACTTTTTGCGCCGAGATAAAGGTCTCAAACCCGCTCTTATCCTTAAATCTCGTGATTTGCCCGCCCTCCTCGTCGATAGCGATGAAAATGCCTTTTTGCGCCTCTTTAAATGCGCTTGTTAACGCCTTGAGGTTCTTTTTGTCCGAGATATTTTTACCGAGCAACATCACGCCGCCGAAACGCTGATATTTGGCCTCCGAGACGGCTTCTTTGGCGGTTTTGGGATCAGAGCCGTTGAAGCCGACCATTATCATTTGGGCTATCATTTTGCGAAGAGTCGGCTTTTCTTGTGCTTGCGCATCTGTGGCGTTTAGCGCGGTCGGCAAACCCGCTAAAAATAGCGCCGAAAAAAGCGCGGCGATAAACTTTTTCATATCTTTCCTTTTTTTGTTTTTGTGGATTTTACACTATTTTATATAAATTTAAGAAATTTGAAACGGGGGGTTAGGTGCTATTAGGCGCTTTTTGCGACTGATCGCTCATAAATTTAGATTGGCATTAATAAAATATTTGATATAATTTTTGAAAATATTGTTTAAAATTTAGTCAAAAGGGCATATGTGATAAATTTAGATACTAATTGTGCTATAAATATCCCGCCAAAAAACGATATCAAGCTAGATAAAGACGAGTATATTTTATGTGAATATAAGGAAAAACACATTAAAAATCTTTTTATTAAATTTATATTTGCCGTGGTTTGTATAGCTGTATTTATATATACGGTAATATCTAAAGACTTCGCAGATCAAAGCCTATTTCTAAAGGTTTGCGCTGCTATTTTTGTTATTTTTTGCATGTTATTAATATATATTTTTATTGTAAATTTGATCCACAAAGGCTTATATGTAACAAACAAAAACTTAATAGCTTTTAACGGGGCGAGATTTGATTTAGATTCTATTTTTATACTTGATACGAGTGCTCGTGAGCATACGGGATTTCGCATTTGCAAGGGATGGAGAAGTATTTTAGAGATAAAATGTACGAATAACGACGCGCAACTAGATGCCTTTTTACTATCGCTATCTGCGGTTTCCGGCAATAAAATTATTTTAAGATTTGGCTCAAAAGAACTAAAAGAAAAAGCCGACTCGGCGAATTTGGTTAGATTTAAATTGACGACATAAAACAGACTAAATACTAGCCAGAATCCAAATTTTACGGCGCTTTAAATCCAAATCCAGCATAAAAATTCGGCAAATTTGGATTATTTAAACAAGCCAAAGAAGCCAGCTATTTAAAAACCGCTGTCCGCCATCAAATTTTCAAATTTTATAGCAGCTGTGGGCCTCCGTAGAATGCACGACTTTAAACCAAAATTTATTTTTTACTTAGTAGATCTCTCAGGCTTTCCTGCACGTCTTTACCGCGCAGCATCGCCGCGACCTCGTTTACTATCGGCGTATAGATGCCCTTGCCGGCGGCGATCTTTTCTATCGCGTAGGAGGTATCCACGCCCTCTGCGACCTCGCCTAGATCGTTTAGGATTTTATTGAGGCTCTCGTTTTTGGCAAGTCCTAAGCCTACGCGGTAGTTACGCGAGAGTACCGATGAAGCCGTGAGAAACAGATCGCCCGCCCCGCTAAGACCCAAAAAGGTCTGCTGCTGCGCGCCGAAATACTCGCCAAATCTCGCCATCTCGACGAGTCCGCGCGAAATAAGGCTGGCGCGAGCGCTATTGCCAAGCCCGAGTCCGTCGCAGATACCGCCTGCGATAGCGATGACGTTTTTATACGCGCCCGCGATCTCGGCACCGATAACGTCACTGCTAGCGTAGGCTTTGATATTTTGCGGGAAAAGCTCTGAGATCTCGCGTGCTAGGGCTTCGTTTTTGGAGTTTATCACAAGCGCGCAAGGAAGGTCGTTTTGTATCTCTTTAGCAAAGCTAGGGCCCGATAAAAAGGCCAAATTTGCCGCACTAACGTGCTGCTCGTAAATCTCATCCAAAAAACGTAAGCTCGATGTTTCGATACCTTTTGAGGCGACTAAAATTTTCTGTCCAAAGTTTTTAAAATGCTCTTTTAGCCAACCGCTAACGGACTGAGAAGGTATGGCAACGACCAGCAGATCACGCTTTAGCGCCTCCTCTAAGCCGACAAAATGCACGCCTTCAAGCTGTCTGCGCGAGCTGATAACGCAGTCGTTTCTTTGCGAAAGCGCATGAAAAAGCGCGCTGCCCCACTTCCCCGCTCCGATGATGGCTATTTTCATTTTTTCTCTTTTTTGTGATTTACGTTTGTTTTAGCTAAATTTGACCGACCCACTCGCAAGTCCAAATCTTACTTTTGCAAAAATTAAACGGATTAAATTTGACTACGCTGCCAAATAAAGTCAAAACAGCGGCGCAAGCCAAATTTATCCTAATTTTTCTTTTAAAAGCTCATTTACTTTTGCGGGATTAAACGCGCCTTTGCCTTCTTTCATCGTTTGGCCGACGAAAAATCCAAAAAGCTTGTCCTTGCCGCTCTTATACTCAGCTACCTTGTCGGCGTTCGCACTTAAAATTTGATCTATTATCGCTACGATAGCCGAGTCGTCGCTCACCTGTTTTAATCCCAATTTTTCGATGACGCCGTCCACACTCGCGTCATTTTCCATAAGATAGTCAAGTACTTCTTTTGCCGCCTTGGCGCTTATCGTGCCGTCTTCTATGCGGCGCAAAAGCTCTATCATCTTAGCCGAATTTACTGGCGATGTCTCGATCGTAGCACCGTTTTTAAGACGCCCCAAAAGCTCGACGATGAGCCACGTTACGGCAAGCTTCGGCGATATCTTAGCATCCACGAGCTCCTCGAAATACTTCGCCGTCTCCACGCTGCTAGTTAAAATCAGCGCATCGTCCTCTTTGATGCCAAGCTCACGCTCGTATCTAGCGACTTTTTGCTCGGCAAGCTCAGGGATCTTGATCGCTTCGTTATACATCTCCTCCGGGATCTCGACAGGTAGCAGGTCTGGATCTGGAAAATATCTATACTCGGCGCTATCTTCCTTGCCTCGCATAGAGCGCGTGACCAAATTTACGGTATCAAAAAGGCGAGTCTCTTGATAAACTTCTTCATCGTATTTGCCGTCTTCCCACGCCGCACTTTGACGCTCGACCTCGTAGTCGATCGCTTTTTGGATAAATCTAAACGAGTTTAAATTTTTAATCTCGACACGCGTATAAAGCTTGCTGTCGCCCTTTGGACGGATGGAGACGTTAGCGTCGCAGCGGAAGCTTCCTTCCTGCATATTGGCGTCGCTAATGTTTAAAAATCGCAAAATCGAGTGCAGTTTTTTTAGGTACGCGACCGCTTCGTCGGAGCTGCGCAAGTCAGGCTCGCTCACGATCTCAAGCAGCGGCGTGCCAGCGCGGTTTAGATCGACTAGGCTTTGTCCGCTCTCGTGGATGTTTTTGCCCGCGTCCTCTTCAAGGTGCGCGCGAGTGATGCCGATGCGTTTTTTCTCGCCGTTTACATCAATAAAAAGCTCGCCTTTTTCCACTATCGGTATCTCAAACTGCGAAATTTGATAGGCTTTTGGAAGGTCGGGATAAAAGTAATTTTTACGGTTAAAAACCGAGCGTTTATTTATAGTCGCATTTACCGCCGCGCCAAAGCTTATCGCCTTTCTCACGGCTTCTTTGTTTAGCACTGGCAAAGATCCAGGTAACGCCAGGCAGGTCGGACAAACGTGCGTATTTGCCTCATCGCCGAAGCTCGTGGAGCAAGAGCAGAAAATTTTAGTTTTTGTATTAAGCTGAGTGTGAACCTCAAGCCCGATAACGACTTCAAACATAATTTGCCTTTTATTTAAAATTTAGGGCTTATTTTAGCAGGATTTTTATTTAAGTTAGATAAAAAGAAGGGGTTGCGCCCGCCGATTTTAGCGTATTTTAGCTGGCGGACGCGTAAATTTAAATTTTAGTGCTCGTCGTGGCTGATTAAAATCGCGCCGGCAAGATACACGTAAGTAAGAATCATAAAGATAAATGTTTGCAAGCATGCCATAAACGTAAGCAAGACAAACGCCGGGAGCGCAGCGTAAGACGCGAGAGCAAGCACAACCAAAAGAAACAAATCATCGCCCTTGATGTTACCGAAAAGTCGGAAAGAAAGCGATACTACGCGAGACAGATGCGAAACGATCTCGACGATAAACATTATCGGAGCTAGCCATTTGTTTGGCCCCATGAAGTGAGCAAAATACTTAACCACGCCGTTTACGCGGATACCTTCGTAGTGGTAAAACACGAAAACCACGAGTGCTAGAGTGAGGGTCAAATTTAAGCTCGAAGTCGGGGCCTCAAATCCAGGTATTATGCCTATTATGTTACTTACGAATACGATCAAACCGATGGTCGCGACTAGCGGCAGGTATTTTCTAGATAGCGCTTCGCTACCTAGCACGTCCTTGCCCATGGATACGACGCCTTCTAAATACGCTTCGAGGATGTTTTGCGTTCCGCGAGGCACGAGTTGCAAATTTTTAGTTGCAAATTTTGCCACGATGAGCACGATAATCGCGACTAAAACGAGATGTCCCGCGTAATTTACCGCGTGGATAACATGCTCGTTGTCGGTAAACAAAGAAGCGATCCAACCTGTAAACAAAAACAAATTTTCTTGCATGGATTAACCTTAGATTTATGAAATTTATCGGCAATTTTATCCAAATAAACGTTAAAAGTTTTTTAAGCTTACCTCAAATTTCGCCCAAATTTTAGCTTTTTTGTCAAATTTAGCTCAAATTTCGATGTCGTTTTTTAAAATCAGCACTCACGCGAAAAATCTATCGTAAACAAGCTTTAGTATCGTCGCACCTACGACGGCTAAAAACACGACTCTAACAAATTTAACGTCCTTTTTCATGACCATATTTGAGCCAAAGTACGCGCCTAAAACCTGCCCTACGCCCATCAAAAGCCCGACCGTCCAAAGTATCTGTCCGCCCGCGATGAAAACGACTAGAGAGACGATGTTGCTGGTAAAATTTAGGATTTTCGTATGCGCGACGGCTTTTTTCATATTTAGCCCGATGAGCGCAACCATCGCAAACGTCCAAAAACTGCCCGCTCCAGGCCCGAAAAATCCGTCGTAAAAGCCTAAAATTAGGCCAAATATCACGTAAAAGGCTCGCGCGTTCATTCGGGCAGCCCTATCCTCGTCGCCGACTTTTGGCATCAAAAGCGTATAGATGAAAATCGCTATCAAACAAAACGGGATAATAACGCGCAAAAACTCGGCGCTCAAAAACAAAATAAGCACCGTGCCGATGCACGCGCCAATAAAGGTAAAAACGATGCCAATAAAAACTTCGCGGAAATTTATCATGCCTTTTTGAGCAAAATTTAGCGCCGCGGTGAAGCTACCGAAAGTGCCTTGAAGCTTGTTTGTAGCTAGCGCCACGTGAGGCGGTACGCCCATAGCCATGATCGTGGGTAGCGCGATCAGTCCGCCTCCGCCCGCGATCGCATCGACGAAGCCCGCCGCAAACGCCACCGCAAAAAATATCAAATACGCCGTAACGCCGAAGTCAAAGTCCATTTTTCGCCCCTTCAAAAAACAAAATCATACTACGAAAAATTTAAAAATTTATAAAATTTGGCTTTTTGTTTTATTGCGGTTAAAATTTAATAAAGCGGCGAGTAAATTTTGCCAAGCGGGATTAAATTTAGCAATTTGGGTTGCGGCGTATTCTGTAAAATTTGCCGGCGCAGTCGGCGATTTTATTTTAAAATTTTGGAATAAATTTCGTAAATTTATATACCAAAATTTGAGTCAAATTTAATAAGGGTAAATTTGACATAGTTTTTAAAATTTCATTTGTAAAATAGCGCATAAATTTACATTTAAAAGATGCGAGGTTAAAAAGAAGGCTATCAAATTTAACGTCCAAAATGCTTTTAAGGCAAATTTAAATCGCGTCAAATTTGAGTAAGAAAAAGAAGTTCGCCGACCGCCAAGAGCGGCAAATCGGCGAATACGGGATTATTTTATAACGCCGCAAACCATTCTAGCGCCGCCGCCGCCAAGAGGCTTTGGATGGTCGCTGTGGTTATCGCCGCCAACGTGGATCATTAGAGAGTGACCTTTTAGCTCATCGATAGTTTTGATTTTCGGAGCTAGCACAGGATAAACCGCGTTACCCTCGGCATCAACGAAAAGCGCAGGCAAATCGCCCTTGTGGCCGTTGTCATCCCATGCAAAAGAGTGTTTTTTGGTGTCGCTTGGATCCCAGTGACCGCCCGCTTTCATGCCTAGACCCTTCTCATTTGCGCCGCAGTCAGCATTTTGATGCACGTGAAATCCGTGCGCGCCGCCCTCAAGGCCTTTAAGGTTCGGGAATAACGCCACGCCGTAGTTAGTCTCGATCGCTACGACCTCGCCAACGACTGTGTTGCCTTTTTCGCTTAGTTGCTCCATAGTTACGACTAGGTGCTTGCCAGCCTTTGGATCAAAGACTTTTTCCTCGTGCGCAAGGGCGCTAGTGGCGAGTAGGCAGCCTAGAGCCGCGCTAGCTAAAACGATTTTTTTCATTTTTTCTCCTTAAAATGTAATTGCAAGGTAACTATAGCCTAAATTTGATTAATTTAGGCTTTAAATTTTCTTAAATTTAATGCGCCGTAAGGGCTTAACTTTCCTCCATTTAGCGCGAGAAAAACCCATCAAATTTACTTTATCTCGCTTAAAATTTGCGCTAGTTCGCCGCTTTGCCCAATTCGGTAGAGCGAGAAGTCGTATTTGATCGGGTCGGCTGGGTCAAATTCGCAAAGCTTGTCCGTTAGCTCGCGCACGGCCCTAAAATCATAGCTTTTGCGAGAGATTAAGCCCAAATTTAGCGAAACTCGGTGCGTATGCACGTCAAGAGGCATGAGTAGCTTGCTTTTTGGTAGGCTTTTAAAGAGCCCAAGGTCGATGTCGCTATCGCGCACCATCCAGCGCAGGAACATATTGTAGCGTTTATACGGGCTTTGCGGCGCTTTTTCGTATGGCTTGCCAAAAAAAAACTCATACCCCTCCGAGCGGTAAGGGTTTAGCGAATAGATAAATTTAATAAGCTCGTTTACGCCATCTATCATCGAGCCGCTTTTTTCAAAGCCCGTTCTCACCGCACTCTCGATATCGCCGTGTTTTTTTAGGCGTGAAACGGTGATAAAAATCTGCCGCACGTCCTCGCAGCTTTGAAAGCGGTATTTGTGTCGCGTCAAATTTGAAATGATTTGCTCCTCGCTTTTATCCAGCAGCGAGAAGTCGAGAGAATTTAGAAAATTTACGATTAGCTTTGCGTTGCCGTATGCAAAAAGCGCGCATATGAGCGAGATCTCGGGCGTTTTAAATTTGCTAGCGACTTGGAGCGGATCGGCTGCGGCAAACAGATCTGCATGAGTATTTTTAGAGATTACGTTTTGATCTAGGAGGGTTTTTAAGTCCATTTTTAGCCTTTTTGGACGAGATTTTAAACCAAAAAGGCTAAAAGAAATTTAAATTTATTGCTTTAGCGTGAGCAAGGTATCGAGCATCTTTTCTACGGTCGTGATGATTTTAGCCGCCGCACCGTAACTGCTTTGAAAGCGTATGAGGTTTGTCAGCTCCTCGTTTAAATTTACGCCGCTAACCGACTGGTACTCAGACATAGCAACTTTATGGATAGCTGTATTTGCGTCGTTTAGATCATTATTTGCCTGAGTTTGGCTAGCTAGATCGGTGGTGATATAGCGGTAGTATCCCTCGACACTCTCCTCCTTGTCTGCATGCTTGTCGGAGTAAAATATGATTTTTTTATACTGCATTTGCACCATATCGTTTGCGACTTCATTGTTGCCAGGAGTCGGATTTGAGTAGGCTTTTAGCTTGTGCGGATTTTCCATCAGCTCGCTTTTTACGCTCATATTTTTAGCTTTATCGCCCTCAAAAACCCTATTTAGTCCAATGATACCCGGGAAATTGGTACCTTTATCGACGAAAGCGACGCTGTATTCGCCGGCATTTCTTTTAGCTGTTACGCCAAACGTGCCTTTGCCCGTTGCTGCGTCGTATTGGTAGTTTGCCTGAAAATAATCGTCCACGTCGTTTAGCGAGTTATTGTCGCCGTTGTCGTCAGTGTCGGAGTTAAAGTCCCGCACGATAGAGTTGCCGCGAGTATTGTCATTTATAGTAGTAGAGGCGTTTATGTTTATCGTTTTTCGAGCGACCTCTTGACCTTGGTTGTTATAAACTACGACGTCAAAGCTACCGTGCTTGATATCGTCGTTAAAATTCATCAGCGTCCTAGAGTCGCTTAGACCGTCTAACTCGTCGGTTACGGCGTTTTCTACGGCCGATCTCGCGTAGATATTGTTTGTCTCATTTATGATACCTTTGGCGAAGGTATTTAGGTTGTCAATGTATTTTTGTATGGTTCCGTCTTGAAATTCGCCGTTATCATCCACTCTTCGTCCGCGCAGATCTAGTGCGGCGCCTAGTTTACCGCCCGAGATTCGTCCGTTTAGATCGACTTTCTTGCTATCGTCTCTTTCGAAAAATACACCTTTAAAATCGCTCTTGTCGCTTATCCTATCAACTGTTAGCGGATGATACGTCGTACCGTCTACGATATTAAATCCTGAAATATTTATCTGATGCTTGGTACCCATATCGGTTACGGTCGGATCGATATTGTTGCTTTGTAGTTGCCCCTTAAATACGCTTATGCCGGCAAATTTCGACATCGCTAGTTCGAGCTGATCGCGTTTGTCGCGTAGGTCGTTTGCTCTAGTAGTGCCGACTGACTCGACACGCACGATCTCTTTATTTATCTGCGCGATTTGCTTGGCGTATTTGTTTATTTCATTTACGGCAACTTCTATCTGCGAGTCCACGTCCTTTTGGATCTTGGTTAGCATATCGTGAGCTTTACTTATGCTATTTGATAGCGTCGCGGCCGAATTTAGTAGATTTACCTTCTGAGAACCCTCGGTTGGGTTAGAAGCGAGGTTGTTCCATGCATTAAAATAATTTTGCAAATCCCTGCCTATGCCTACGCTTTGTAGATCAGGGAAGCGCTGCGAAATCTCCTCTAAAATTTGCTTTTTGTATTCACTTGATTCTAAATTTATATTTGAAGTACGGAGCCTAGCAAAAGTAAACTCATCATGCACGCGTACGACCGTATCGACCTTGGTGCCAGTACCGATGTCACCCGGCATATCGTGAAAAGGCTCTCTAGCAGACTGCACAACGCGCTGTCTAGTGTAGTGCTCACTGTCGGCGTTTGTGATGTTGTGTCCTGTTGTAGTGATCTGCGTCTGCGCGGCATCTAAACCGCTAACTCCAATATGTAAAGACGAAAATATATTAGCCATTTTTTAAACCCTTGTTTTAAATAAACTTTCAGGCGTCAAGCCTTCTTTATCGTAGCTGCCGGACTCGCTTTTAAACATATTTTTTAGCAAGCTATCGAAAAATTCTTTCACTCCGACGACGTATTTTGCGTATTCTTTGTTTTTTGAGTAGAGCTCTTCAAGTTTTGAGCGCATAAGAGTTAGAGATGTTTTCACCTCATCATCAAGGATAGAGCTTAAATTTACCCCGCCGTTTTCCCTTGAGACTCTTAAAAGCTCTTTATCTAGCAGCGATTTTACGGATTCAAATTTTTTAACTAGCTCATTTTTGCGCCTGACACTATCATCGACCTTAGTGTGATCGGCTAGTTTTATCTTTTCTATATCTTCCGTAGTTTGAGCGATGAGCTCGTCTAGTACGCCCATCGCCTCATCCAAATATCTTTTAAGCATTTTTGTCCTTTCTTTTTACGCAAGGACAAAAAATCTTATAAAAGCGTATCAGCAATGGCTTTTGCAGTCTTAGACATATCTAGTTTATATGTTCCGTTTGCGATCTGCTCGGCTATCTTTGCGACCTTGCTTTCTTCTTTGCCTTGTGTTTTTTCCATGTTTTCGCTCTTTTTTACGTCGTTTGAGCGAGTGATTTGCTGCGGGCTCATGCCCAGTTTAGCTCCCAAAGTTCCTATCATTTTCAAGCCTTTTTAGATTTGTTAGAAACTAAATCGGCAAATTTTGAAATTTCTTAAGCCCTTTCTTTCAAATAATTGAATAAAAGTTCGCTAAAGCCTAAATTTCCGCTCAGAGCCTTGCTCATAGTATCGTTATACATCGAGTGATAGATCTCATCTCCGGCATCTTTGCCAAATAATGGATTTTCGTCTTTTAGCGCGATATCCAGCACGCTTTTAACTAAAAACGCCTCAAAAGCGTCGGTTTGCTCTTTTAAAAGCGCATCTTGCTCGCTTTGAGGCTTATCTGCACGTCTATTTTCGATTGAACTAGTGGCAAATTTATTATACGAGCTTAAAGCCGCCGAAGTATCTACGTTTAGCATTATATTATCTCCAAATTTACGTGTATGGCGCCCACGCGTTTTAGATTTTCCATTATCGCGATGATATCGCTAGGTGTCGCGCCCATCTTACTTAGCGCCCTTGCGACGCTAGCTACGGTGGTTTTTTCGCCGCTGATTTTTAGCATATTAGTTAGCGGATCAACCGCTGCGCCGTCTTGCAGATCGATTGTTTGCTGATTTGCCGCCATATCGTCGTATGAGCTAGGCTCTATCTTTATCGTGATATCGCCGTGGGTGATGACGACGGGATCAACAGTGATATTTATACCGCTTACTATCGTGCCGGTGCGCTCGTCGATTACGATCTTATCTAGCGCTTTATAATCCACGTCCAAATTTAACACCCTGGCTACGAAATCAACCATATTTGCGCCGTTTGGCTTAGCGATCCTGATCGTTCGAGAGTCGACGGCTACGGCGCTATCGCCGCCTACATTTAAATTTACGGCTCTTTGGATATTTGAAGCAGTATCGAAATTTGACTCTTTTAAGCTTAAAAATATCGCTTCTTGATTGTAGATATCGTACGCTATCTCGCGCTCCACGATAGCGCCGCTTGGGATCGTGCCCGCGGTTACGTGGTTGCCGCCTTTACTTCCGCCTCCGCGAGATGCGGTTTTACCGCCTATGGTTAGCGACCCCTGTGCTAGAGCGTAAATGTCGCCGTCCACGCCTTTAAGCGGAGTCATCAAAAGCGTTCCGCCCTGAAGGCTCTTTGCATCGCCGATAGATGAGATCACGACATCAAGCTTATCGCCTTGCCTAGCAAACGGCGGTAGCTTTGCGATAACCATTACCGCGGCGGTATTTTTTGATTTGATGTCGTCTGGCTTGATTTTTACGTTTACGCTTTGAAGCATATTTGAAAGAGACTGGATCGTAAACTCCGAGCTACTGCCGTCGCCAGAGCCGTTTAGACCGACGACCAGGCCGTATCCGATCAGCTGATTTTCCCTCACGCCCACGACGTTTGCGATGTCTTTTATCTGCGCAGCAAAAGCCGATATAGCAAGGGTTAGCAAGCATGCCGCTAGTTTCATTTTCGTCCTTAAATTTGTATTTTCAAGGAGTAAAAGCAATTAGCATTCCAAATTTGACGCAAAAATCTAAGAATAGTAGCTAAGCGAGGTGTTTCCGAATTTTTTAGATTTTAAAAGCGTAAATGCGCCGATATTTTCGGGTAAATTTAGATGGCTAGCATGCTCGAAAGCGATTATATAAATTTTATCTTTAGGCAAATTTCGCGCCAAATTTGCGCACTTTTCATAAACGTCCGCAAAGCCGTCTCTGATATCAAAAGGCGGGTCAAGATACAAGATAACGGGCAAATTTTGCCTCGCGACGATAGCTGGCGTCATCTCAAAAGTATCGCCGTTTACGATTTCCAGCTCGTCGCCGATAAGCTTGGCGTTTTGCAACGCGATTTTATAAGCGTTTTTGTCGATTTCTACCGCGTAGGCCTTTGCAGCGCCATTACTTAGCGCTTCTGCAGCCATCAGCGCGCTACCGCCGAAAGCCTCAACAAAAATTTTACCTGCTAGCTCGTAACGAAACGAGTCGAAAAACGAACCTTTGACGATGCTTTTGGTGCTTCTTGTAGTTTGAAGCGAGGGCAAAAGCAGCTTTTTACCTTTAAATTTACCACTTGAAATCGTGGCGTAGAGATTTTTCAACGAGTTTTCCTTAAAAGTGCGAGCAGCTCTTCTTTAAATTTATCTATCAAATTTGAAACTTCAAGCTCCAAATTTGAGCCATTTTGCGGTGCGGCTTCTTCTTTTATAACAAATGCTGGCACGTTCGTGCGAGAAGGCGCAATGGGCTCTGAAAACTGAATCGCCGAATAAAACTCCTCAAGCGCGGAGATAAGGGCCTCTTTGCTAAAAGGGATTTTTAGATGCGGCGAATGCTCGGTGATCACGAAAACGGGCTTTTTGGCCTCTATCTTTTTATCCGCCACGATAAAGTCGCAATCTTTTCTAGGCGAGATAAAATCCCTCAAAAATAGCCTTAGCGACTCTCCTAGCAAAATACAGTCGCATTCAAACGAAATTTTCACGATTTCTCCTTTTTTCTCGCCTTAATTTAGGCTGGATTTTAACAAATTTATGCGAAAATTTAAATTAAGCAAAAATTTTCCCGAACGGGGCTAAAAAAATTTACAAATTTGACGATATAGAAGCTAGCAAATATTTAAAGGAGAAAATATGGAAATTTTCAAAGTAGCAAGCCAACCGATGGCAAACGTAGCTACAAGCTCACACGCGCAAAGCTCTACGCAAACTAGAGAGGTCGAAAGGACGCAGATCCAACAAGATACGACACGCAATCTAACCGAGCAAAACAACGAAACGCTAAGCAAAGAAGTAAAAGAAGCCACCGAAAAACTAAATAAACAAATGGAAGATCTAGGCACTAGCATACGCTTTGGTTATAATGATAAGATAGGCGCGATGTACGTAAACGTCATGGAGATGAAAACGGGCGAAGTTATTCGCAAAATCCCGACCGAGCAGGCAATGAAGCTAAGCGAGTATTTTAAAGAAGCCGTCGGCGTATTATTTGACAAGGAGAGCTAAAAATGGCACTAGGTAAGGTTTCTTCGCTTGGCTTTGGAAGCCAAGTTTTAACGCAAGACGTTATAGATAAGCTAAAAGCTGCTGACGAAGCGGGTCAGATAAAACCCGTAACCGCTAAAATCACGGCAAATGCGACAAAGCAAAAAGATCTGACGGCTCTAAAAACACTAATAGGCACTTTTCGCTCCTCGGTTTCAACCCTAGCAGACGACAGCTCGTATCAAAAAAGAACCACTAGCTCGGACGGTAAAAGCGCAGATATAAGCGTGAGTGCGGGCGTCGCAGTACAAGATATCGACATAGATGTTAAGCAATTAGCCAAAAAAGACGTTTATCAAAGTACTAAATTTGGCACCTCAAGCTCGTTTATTGGCAAAAACGGAACCTTTGGTATAAAAGTCGGAGACCAAACCTATAAAATCGAGGTTAAAAACTCCACTACGCTAGAAGAGCTAGCCGATAAGATCAACGAGGTCACAAACGGCGCCGTCTCGGCAAAAGCGATGAAGGTTGGCGGCGAAGATCCGTATCAGCTTATATTGCAGTCCAAAGAAACTGGCGCGGAAAACAAGATCGAAATCACAGACGTAGATAGCGATGGATCGGCCCTAAGCGGCGCATCGGACGTCTTGCAAAAGCTCGGCTGGGATAGCGCAAATATCGCTAACAATAAAATCTCAACGGCACAAGACGCCGAGTTCGTCTACAACGGCATTACGATAAAACGAAGCGGCAACGAGGTAAAAGATCTAAATTTAGGAATGACGATAAAACTAAAAGATACGGGCAAGACGACTTTTAGCGTCAAAGAGGACACCAGCGCGATAAAAGAAAGCATGCAAAGCATGGTGACGGCGTATAACAATCTCGTAAACAACCTAAAAGTCGCTACAGATTATGATTCGGACACTAAAAAATCTGGTACATTCCAGGGCGTAAGCGAGATAAATACGATAAAATCGACGCTAAATAAAATTTTATTCGGCAATCAGACCTATACGAAAGATAACGTAACAAAGACGGCAAATTTAGCCGACTACGGTCTAAGCCTAAATAAAGAAGGCCTGCTAGAGCTAAATAGCTCAAAGCTAACCTCAAAACTAGATCAAGACCTAGAAAGCGTGCAAAAGATATTTGCCGGCGGCACTACCTACGGCACGGCTCAGGTTCTTAGCTCAAAACCGGTAGATAGCGGCGCGCTCACTCTAGGCGGCGACGATCTAGTGATAAACGGCAAAAAGATAAATTTAGCCGCTACGCCTGCGTCAAATTCGGCAAAAGAAAACGCGCTAGCGCTGCTAAAAGCTATAAACGACGCCGGGATATCGGGCATACAAGCGACTCTAACCGCAAACGAAGACGGCATATCGCTAAAAACTGCAAACGGTACGGCGATAAGCATAAAAGGCTCTGCCGCAGCGCTAAATGCAGTGGGTTTTAGCGAATCGACCGTAACGCCGAAAAACACGACAGTAAACGGGATATTTGCGTCTACTAAAAAAGCCGTAGATAGACTAATTAACTCAAAAGACGGTTCTTTAACCAAGTACAACCAAAGCCTGATCGACGAGAAAAAGTCGCTGGACTCGGAAAAAGAAAAAACGCAAAAGTCGCTCGATGCAAAATACGCCACGATGGAAGAGCGATTTTTGGCATACGACAAGATCATCAGCAAGCTAAACAACGACTTTTCGTCGCTAAAATCGATGATCGAAGCCGAATATAACAAGAAATAAAAAGGTAAATTTATGCAATACAACACTGCACACGCGGCGTATTCGCAAAATACGGTAGGCGGCATCGAGTCGCCTACCAAGCTCATCGAGATGCTTTACGAGGGTGTTTTGAGATTTATTTTTAGAGCTAGAAAAGCAATGCAAGATAACGACGTGGAGAAAAAAGTATATTTCATAAACCGCACGAACGCCATTTTTATCGAGCTTTTAAACTCGCTAGACTACAACCAAGGTAGCATCGCGCACTATCTAAGCGGGCTTTATACGAGGCAGATCCAACTGCTGTCAATGGCAAATATAAACAACGACGAGCAGAGCCTAAACGAGGTCGTGAGTGTAACCAAACAGCTGCTTGAAGCATGGAAAGAGACGACAAACGCAGGACAAGCCGATGTGGCTGGATGAGCTAAAAATAGCCGTCGCTAGCAATGACGCGGAGGCTATCGCGGCACTAGCGGGCGAGACTCCTAGTAAATTTGACAGCCTAGAGGAAGCCCTGCAAGCTCAGGAACTCCTCGGCGCAGCGATAAATTTGATACAAAAAAACAGAACCGAGCTCGGCAAAGAGCTAGAAAAACTAAAAAACGTAAAAAAATATATAGCGTCGTAAATAATTTCTCAAATTTACGGCGCTTTTTATCTCAAATTCTCTTCTAAATTTTATCCCGCAAAGGCAAAGATATGACGAAAAATGCTATAAAGGACGCTTTAAAAAATAGACTCGGCGCGGATATAGCGGGCGATTTTAGAGTGCTAAAGGAGCACGAGCTAGTTAAATTTAACGATGAAGCGAAATTTGTCTTTGAAGGCGAGAGCGAGATATTGCGAGAGTTTTATATCTTTGCAGATACTGGCACGGGCGATCTTTGGCTTGTCTGTTTAGATGACGGCAAGGTTGCTTTTTACGACCACGACGCGGGATATCTTTGCGCGTCAAATTTGGTTAAATTTAATCTGGATATGGCAGGCTGGCTTGAGATCGCCGAGATGTTTGGAAAATTTGAAACCATAAACGAGCCAAACGACGAACAAAAATCTAAATTTAAGCTAGCCGTTAATACTATGTGCCCGCAAATTTTAGAAATTTGGAGTATTTAGGCTCCAAAAACGCGCCTTGCGCCGTTTCAAACTTAAACCCTGTCCGTAGCCGTCAAATTTAAACCCGATTCCGCCTCGCCAAATTTGATCAAATTTTACTCTGCTGCTCGCCGCAAACCTCAGCTTAAATTTGCCAAGCTTCGCAAAACGCGCCGTCCAGATAGCGGTTTATCGCAACCAAACCCACGAATTTAAAAAATCCAAGCTAGCTAAATTTGATGAAATAAAAGTAGTAAAAAGGCATGGCGATAAGCCGAGTTCTGTCGTGAGTGATTATTTATCTACTCCAAATTTTACAATTTGGCTCTAGCGAAGGGTTTGACATAAGACTCAAAACCATCCCTTCTTGCTGCGAGTTGGGTTTATATAGCCGCCGCGCTTGCACGCCGCGCTGGTGGGCTCTTACCCCGCCGTTTCACCTTTACCGCCGAAGCGGCAGTTTGCTTTCTGTTACACTGTCCCTTGGGTCGCCCCAGCCATCCGTTAGATGGAACTCCGTCTTATTGCAGCTCGGACTTTCCTCTTTTGCCTACGCAAAAGCAATCACTTGCCATACCTTGGGCGCGATTATAGCTTTTTCGGGTTTAAGGATAGCTTTTTAACGCACGCTATAATGCCCTAAAGTATTTATTTGAATCATATTAAACTCGGGATATAAAATCACCTCATGATCATATTTTATCGGCTGCCCCCACGGTATATGATCCTCTTTGTGCCATATCTGTCTTTTGTCGTTCATTAACACGGTTAGGTTTAAATTTTCAGTCGAACCGTAAATCAAATACTCCCGACTGCCGGCATAGTGATAAAACGGTGCTACCCACGATAATTTCAATTCATGTAAATTTTTAGTTTGTGCTACACAGTCGGACTTGGGAACAAGATCATAGCCATCTAGCGTCATCGTTTGTTGCGTTGTAGTAAAAGGCCCATCCGCTTTTATAAAATGCGTATAACAGATACAAGTCTGCCATTTATTAAAACAAACACCATCAGGAACTTTCTTGCGATATATCAGTAGAGTTTTGCCTTCTAAACCAGTCAATGCTTTAAATTTAATCAAATCTCGATCTTTTACGTACGGAAATTTAAAAAACGGCGAAATTTGAATAGCTAAATACGCTATCAATAAGAAAAACAGTACAACAACTATAAAAAACGCCGCAATCTTAACAACTCTGCTTAATATTTTTAATATATACATATCCGTCTTTAATAAACGACTTGCACGCCGCCAGCGCATAATCACCGCGCAAATTTAAACTAAGCCTTCTTTAAAAACTCCGTCTTTAGCACGATAACGCCCATTTTATCGATTCTGCCTTCTATCTCTTTGTCATTATCCGTGATTTTTATATTTTTTACCATAGTTCCGCGCTTTAGCGTAGCGCCCGCGCCTTTTACTTTTAGGTCTTTGATTAGAGTTACGTTATCTCCGGCGTTTAGTTCGGTTCCGTTTGCGTCTTTTGGCATATTTTCTCCTTTAAATTTAGCGCTCATTTTACTAAAAAATAAACAAAAAACAAAGCTTAAACTGTTAAAATTAAAAAAACGAGCCAAATTTACATGTTGTCGTTAAGTAAAGTCGTTAATTTGATTTTATTTTGGTAAGCTTGCGATAGTCGAAACAGTAAACTCTTCTCCAAATTTTAAACAGAAAGCTTTTGGAGATTTTAATTTTTAAAATTTAAGGCAAAAGGAATCAAATTTGACCCCTTTGCCGTTAAATTTAAATAAGCTTTTTGATGACGTCTAGCACTAGGTTGCATTTTGGCACTACAGAGCTAGCGTCCATATACTCGTTTTTAGTGTGCATATTTCCGCCAGTAGGCCCCAGTCCGTCGATCGTCGGGCAGCCAGCCGATGCCGTGATGTTACCGTCGCTTAGACCGCCGGCGTCCACCCAGCTCACCTTCATGCCCGTTTCTTTGGCGACCTCGTCAAAGACCGCTTTGATCCTCGGCAAATTTTGCTCGTCTATCATCGGCGCTTCTTCGTTGATTAGTACCTTTTTATGCGTTACTCCGTTTATGAACGGCTTGCTTAGGATTTCGTCCAGCTTTTTATTAAAAAACTCGACCGAGGAGGCAAATTTATACCTCATCTCGCAGGTCACGCTAGCAAACTCTGGCACGACGTTGTGCGCAGTGCCGCCGTTTGTGATGATGGAGTTAAAGGTATGTCCCGCCGCAAAATCAGTCAGCTTGGATAGCTCGACTACGAAATTTGCCGCCTCGACTAGCGCCGAACGGCCAAGCTCGGGGTGATTGCCCGCATGCGCGCCCACGCCGTGAAAATCTATCACGTAGGTCATCACGCCCTTTCTAGTCGCCACCATCGAGCCGTCCTCGCGAGCAGGCTCCATCACGAGGCAAAATTTGGACTTTCTTGCGTATTCACGGATCTTTTCTTTGGCAAAATTTGACCCCGTCTCCTCGTGTGAGTTTAAAAACAAAGCGATGTTGATTTTGCTAAGATCAAGCTCCTTGATGACGTAGAGCGACAGTAGCGCACTGCCCTTGTCGTCGATGACGCCTAGCGCGTTTACCCTGCCCTCATTTTGGGTAAAAGGAGTGTTTTGCACCGAGCCTACAGGAAAAACCGTATCCATGTGTGCGACGAAAAGCACGTCAAATTTCGCCGCGTTCGGGTTGTTTGAGATGAGCAGGCAGTCAGCGACCTTATCGGTGCCCAGTGCGACCTTTTCATGCTTTAGGCCGAGCGTTTCTGCCTTATTCATAAACCACTTCGCGACGCTGTTTACACCCTCTACGCTAGACGTCGGACTCTCGATATCGGTTAGCTCCTTTAGCTCAGCTAGATATTGTTTTAGCTCCTCTTGTTTCATAGACCGTCCTTTATACGATGAGGCTCATGACAAACATCGCTAGATAGGCGTTTAGGATACATATGCCAAATAACACCAAGTAGTGCTTGCCAGGGATGCCCAGTACGCCCAGCACGCGTCCCATATACTGCACCGTAGAGCCTACTAGCGCCATGCCAGGGATCAGTACAGCGATATCTGGAGCCGTTAGGGTACCGCCCTGAACTAGCGCTACTAGTACGCCAGCAGATCCGCCCCAGCTAAGAAACGCCGCCATGATAACCGCTATCGACTCGCCAGGAAGCCCAAGCGGCAGCATAACAAAGCCAAGATACTTGCCTATGATATCAAGCGCGCCCGAGACCTTTAGGATGTGGATGATCACAAAAGCCATAAGGACATTTGGGATAGTGTTGTGAACAGCGATATCCCAGCCCTTTCTAGCGCCTTCTACGAAAACGTCGGTTAATAATTTATTATTAGCTTGCTCGCTCATGCTTCAGTCTCCCCGTCTTTTACGAATTTTTTAACGTAAAGTCTCATCAAATTTGCCCCAAATACCTTAAACACCAAAATGATTCCCAAGCCAGCCGCGATAGATATAGGCGCTAGGGCTCCATTTTTATCGGCTACCGTGAGCAACGGAGCGAAAGATGCTAGGAAATTCGTGATCATCGCGCCTGCGCTAAACTGAAACGCGGCAAATATCAAAAGCTCTTTGTGAGTAATCTTGCCGTCTTGTCGTAAAAATTTAGCCGTAGAGCTACCTGCGTCGGTGCTTTGCGTACTAGCTATGAGCGAGATCGAGCAGCAGCCCGGGATACCGATGAGAGGCTTTAGCACGGGAGTGAGCCAGCGTGAAGCCGCGTAAAGCGCGTAATATCTCTCAAATATCGCAACAAACCCGAGAGCGAGCATGATCGCTGGAACCAAGCTAAGCGCAAATATAAAACCGCCCTTAGCGCTTGTACCGCCTGCGGTCTTAAACCACTCCGGAAACTGACCGGTTAACTTACCGAAATCAAAAATACCGCCCGCGACATCCTTTAAGAAACCGCCGAAAAAGACGATAGCTAGGATCAAGGCAACGGTGCCGATCGCTAGCTTTTTGCCGTCGTTTGCCTCTTGCATAAAGCCTCCTTAAAAATAAAGTAAATACATAGGTAATATACAGTCGCGAACCTTAGGAATGATTAAAAAGGAAATTAAGATAATGAATAATATTTAGTTCTTTTAGTTAATGTTACTTTTAGATACTTTGATTTTAAAACGATCAAATTTAATAAAAACAATCGTAAATTTGTAGCTTTAATAATACGAGCGCGAGGCATGAGGCAAGCTAGCAATAGAGTTGAAATTTGACAAAAACAAGGCAAGCGGCTCATCTAGTCAAATTTAATGCTCTACTGTAGTCGCCAAAATTTAAAGTAGAAATTTGCAAATTTAACCGAATATAACGCCAAATTTGAACATAGAAAGTTAGGGCGAAGTATCTTGAGACGGTTCTTGGGGTTGTGCAGATAAAATTTTGCGTAAACTAGACTTTGCTTGAAGTCGCTAGCAAAGCGAAGCATAAATAGTCTGCCGAGCGAAATTTTAGCAAACCACACAAAAGTACTCCAAAATACAAGCCGTTTTGTTCTAGATTATTCAAAAATATTTTTGTGTAAAATTTCCTCCAGCACCACCGTCGCGTAGCTTCCTTTTTGCAGCGTGAAATTTATCGTAAAATGCGCCTTTTCCTCGTTGTATTTGTAACCGGCATCCTCCAAATAACACCACGCAAAGCGCCTTGAGCCCGTCATCTTGGCTTTATATTCATTCGCCTGCGCGAAAATTTGATCCTCTACCACCTTCGCCGCACCCTGCGCCTCATACGCCTTAGCGCCCGCGATCAGCCCGCAGCTAGTGATATCTCTCGCGTCAAAGCGTGCCCCCTCCGCGTCCAAATCCTCGCACAAAAAGCACTTGCCGTGCGGGTAATGCCCTAAAACTTCGCCCTCAATAAGCTTAAAAAATCTCTTTTGCGATTTTAAATTTTTCAAAATCGCGCCGTCAAAATAAGGGTAAATTTGAGCTAACTCAGAGAGGCTAAAATCCTGCGCAAATCTCGAGATTTCAACGCGTTTGCTAAGCCAGCGGTTAAAAAGATCGCTTTGATATGCCGAGATCAAAAAGTCGTTTAGCTTTGGATTTTTGCTCTTTTTGCCATTTACGGTACCCGATTTTAGCAGCTCCAGCCCACTTTGCGCGTTATCTCCGTATTTGCCGAAGCGCTGATAGCCAAAGTAGTTAGCATATCCCGCCTCACCCACGTTTCGCACGGCTTGTTCCAGCTTTGCCGCCTCGCTTGGCATCACCTTTTTTAGGCGGATGAAAAAACTATTGCCCTTTAGGTGCCCGATGCGAAGTTTATTGTCGTGTGCGGCTAGGCTTAAAATTTTCATCTTATCGTGGCTAAAATTTGCAAGAGCCGCCTCAAATTTACGCGGCATCGAGATAAACTGCGTCGTCATACCCTGCTTGTCTTTTAGCCCCGCGTAGCCAAAATCACGCATCTTTACGCCGCTAACCTCGCTTAGAGCGTGCAAGGCTTCTTGCGTCGTCATATCTTTTTTGCAGATTTCTACGATGAGGTGCTCGCCCTGCCCGCTAAATGCGTAAAGCGGGATCTCGCGCACCACAAAATCGTCCGAATTTTTACTAAAATACGCGTTAATGGGCGCGTGAGTGAGCGCGTAGAGAGGCTTAAAAATGGTGGTTTCTTGCATTGCTTTTAAATTTTCCTTTCGTGATTTTGGCAAAGATCGTGATTTTTGTGCGGGTTTTGCGAGCGAGGCTTAAAATTTTGGCGCGGTTTTTCGGACTAAATGTAAATAAAATCTCGTACTCCTCGCCGCTATTTAGCTCTTGCTTACTTAGCCGCTTGATAAATTTAGCACCACACCGACTCTGCGCGCAAAGCTTGGCTAGATCAGTGCAAAGCCCGTCTGAGACGTCCATAGCGGCGTTTATCTTATCCGCTGCGGCATAGAAAAATTTATCTTTTAAAACGGGTCTTTTAAAGCGTGAATTTGACGCGATCCGCCCGCCGTTTAAAAGCGTCCTAAGACCTTTTAGACTCTGACCTAGCTCGCCGGTAAAAGCGACTAGATCGCCTTTTTTCGCGCCGCTTCGCAAAACCGCCTTGCCGCAAAGCCGAGAGATAACGGTAACGCTAAGTAAAATTTTATCGCTGCCGATCGTGTCGCCGCCGATGATAGTTACGCCGTATTCGTCGCAAACGTCCGCAAATCCCTTGCGTAGCGCCGATATCTGCGCCGCGCTCGTTTTTTTGGGCAGCCCAAGCCCCAAAAGCGCAAATTTAGGCTCGGCGTTCATCGCGACGGCATCGGAGAGATTTACGAGCATCGCCTTGCGCGCGATCTCCTCCATGCTAAGCCAGCCTGCTAGGAAGTGCGTCCCCTCGCAAAAAAGATCCTTGCTATACACCCACTCTCCGCGCTCATGCGCCACTACAGCGCCGTCGTCGCCGATGAAGGAGTTGCTAAATTTATCGATTATTAGGCGTTCTTTATCCATTTTGCGATTTTATAAAATTCGGGCTAAAAAGGCGCTTGAAAAACAAATTTATTTAAGCGGCTCGGCAAATTTAACCTCTCAAATTTGCCGAGTTTAAAAATCTATCCGAAAATCTCAAATTTGCTAAACAGCTCTGGCTCATCTTTCACCACGCCACGCTTCACAAGAGTAGCCACCACTTCGCGGTCGCAGTCAGTTTGCATAGGCCAGCCACGTGTATAGCCCTCTAGCTCGTCCTTGCTCGTCGCATCTACGCAAAAATGCTCGCCATCTGCGTAGATATCACGCATGGCGTCGATGTTATTTGTCACGCGCCAAAGCAGCATATATGGGTTTTCCAGGCGGTTTTCGGGACCGACGAAAACAAGTAGTTTAAAGTGCTCTTTAAATTTCAAAAGCTCATCAAAAACCTCTTTTACTAGGCGATTTTTGTCAAATTTGACGACGCAAATCGGTGTTTTGGTGTTTGTTTTAAACTGCACGAGCTGCGTTAAATTTGGCTCTACTTCTTTAAATTTAGCAAGTAGCGCGGCATCATCCAAAAGCACGGGCGCAGGCGTAGAAAAGTCCTGCGTAGCGTCGATTCCCAGCTTACCGCCAAAGCACGAGTTTGGGCTCGCGTGATCAAGCTGATCGCACACGCCCTCGCTGATTAGTAGGCTTTTATCGCCGAAACGGTTTAAAATATACTCCGTAAGCGCGTCATAATCGCTCAAATTTGGCCCATCCTCGCCCACAAAAACCGCGTGTTTGACGAAGCTCATCTGCCCCACGCCCCAAAACGCGTGCATCGCCTGCTTTGCGTGCGCTGGATAAAGGGCATTTATCTTAGCTAGGATAAGGTTGTGAAAGACGCCATTTTCAGGCATGTTGTAGTCAAGTAGCTCAGGCACGGTCGTTCGCAAAAGTGGTAAGAAGATGCGCTCCGTCGCCCAGCCCATGTACTTATCTTCAAGCGGCGGCTTGCCAACTACGGTCGCGTGAAACAGGGGCTCACGCTTGCTAGTTATCGCCGTGACCTCCATCACCGGAAACGGCTCGATCGGTGTATAAAAGCCGGTGTGATCGCCAAACGGTCCCTCAAGCTCAAATTTATCCGTATCAACAAAGCCCTCGATCACGTAGTCCGCGTCGTGCGGGACGTAAATTTCATTAGTGAGCGACTTTACTAGCTTTGCTGGCTCTTTACGGATAAAGCCATAAAGCAGCAGCTCAAAGACGCCCTTTGGCAGCGGAGCCTGACCGCACCAGATATATAGCGGATCGCCACCGATCGCTACTGAGACTGGCATCTTTTTACCCGCACGCTTATACTCGTGAAAGAAATTTGCGCCGTCTTTGTGTATCTGCCAGTGCATACCAAGGCGGTTTTTATCATAAATTTGCAGTCTATACATGCCTAAATTTTGCAGCGCGCCATCTAGGCTTTGCGTATAGACCTGCCCCATCGTGATAAAAGCGCCTCCGTCATGCGGCCAGGTCTTTAGCGCAGGCAGGCTCAAAAGATCGGCCTGCTCGCCTATAAATTTGACCTGCTGGCACTCGCCCTCGCCCTTTAGCCTTTTGGTAAATATCTTTCTCATATTAAAAAGATAAGATAAAAAGTCAAGCTTTTCTTTGAAATTCTCAGGTTTTTTGGGCTTTAAAAGCTTTTCTATCTCGCTTGCGATCTCGTCTGGCTCGCGTCCAAAGATAAGCTCTAAAGCGCGCTTTGAGCCGTAGATGTTTGTTAGCACGGGGGCAAATTTACGCCCCGTTTTTTTGCAGATGGGATTTGTAAAAAGTAGCGCCTGCGAGTTTTCGCGCTTGACCTCGATGTAGCTTGCGTGCGCGATCTCCAGATCGATATCCGCGGGCTCGTAGATGACGCGCAACAGGCCGTTATCTTTTAGAAGCTTGATATAGTCCATATTTCGCCTTTTTGATTTTTGGGCGATTTTAGCCAAAAATAGCTGAAAAAGGCGAAGTAAAGCCTAAAATGGTTATTTATCGCACGCGCCGATAGCTCGCAAGATGGCGATCATACCCTCGGCCGCCACGTCGTTCGTGATCTTGCCAGCGTCGTTAAAATAGTAAAAATTCATCACTCTAGCGCTAAATTTACGCCCAGTCGCTACAACGCCCGCAAAGTCATACTCATGCGTACCAGTGCAGAGCCAATACACCGCCACGCAGCGCTCGTCGGCCACCATGTCTTGCATCGCTCACTGCACATCAGGAAAACTATCTCGCATCATCTTTACTACCGCAAAGTACCCCTCTCCGCCGTAAAGCGGCTCCGGCGAAGCAGGCGTGAGAAATGGCGCCTTGGGATCTACCAGCTCTTTTAGAGTCGCCGCGTCTGCGCTGTTTATAGCTTTTTCAAAGCGCTCCACCCAGGCTTTTATTTTGCGATATTTTATCTGCGTTTTGGCTTGCGGCATTTAGCGTACCAGGTAGCGCCACAGCTCCCGAAACGGCGGCAAATTTTAGAAAATTTCGTCTTTTCATCTTGTCTCCTTTTAAAAATATCCAACATCAAATTTTACCCACAAATTTGATTTAAGTCGTATTAAAAAAGATAGCATTTAGAATTTGATCAAAGCCGCTCTGTCATTATAAACTCGCCAGGGCTTATCTGAGGCAGATCAGCCTCGTTTTGGACGCGCAAAAGTCGAGTCTTATTATCTGTCACGCCACTGATAATAAGTTTAAAAATTTATCCTATTTATAGGCGTGTGATAGGTGCAACTTTTTAGTATCGGCCTGCGTTACTTCGCCGTTTTTAGAAGTGAGTGAGATACGAAATATCCTGCTAGACTATTCGCTTTGCCCAAGCTTTGCGATGTTTATCTAGTCAAATTTACCCGGCGAGTAAAAGTTATTTTTGAGGCAGTCTCGCATTTCAATCTTCAAATTTGAGCTTTTGTAAAAATTTTTATAAGTAAAAAGCTAGTGCACGGGCTCTAAATCAATCTACGCAAAAAGTGAGGAGATAAAGAGCCCATGCGGATTTCCCTCACGAATTAGCCATCTCCTCGGCGCGTTTTAGCAGCTCTTTTGCGCCCCTGCCGATAAATATCCGTCCAAGCGCGGCACCCACACTCTTCCACTCGCTTTTTTGCGCGACGATATTTTCACGTATGCTCTCGCTGCCGTCGGGTAGTCCCACTACCGCGCGTATCTCGATCTTGTCGCCGTTTAAATTTGCATTTACGCCGATAGGCACCTGGCAGCCGCCCTCTAGCATCGCAACAAAATCACGCTCCACGGTCGTCTCTATCACGGCTTTTTCGTCTTTTAGAAACTCTATCAAATTTAAAATTTCAGCGTCATCTCTAGCCTCGATGCCTAGCGCACCCTGCCCCATCGCAGGAACCATCTGATCTAGCTCAAACGGCACGATATGCACGACTTCGGAGCGTAAATTTAAGCGGTTCACGCCCGCCATCGCTAGGATAATGGCGTCAAATTCGCCCTCTTTTAGCTTGCGCAGGCGTGTTTGGACGTTGCCTCGCAGCGAGATTATCTCAAGATCGGGCCGCATCGCTAAAAGCTGCATT
The DNA here is from genome assembly GCF_000313615.1 of Campylobacter showae CSUNSWCD. Lineage (NCBI taxonomy): Bacteria > Pseudomonadati > Campylobacterota > Epsilonproteobacteria > Campylobacterales > Campylobacteraceae > Campylobacter > Campylobacter showae. The sequence continues at coordinate 65,581 of NZ_AMZQ01000012.1, forward strand.
TTGCGGCGTAGGCTCGTAGTGCCTACTCGCGCGCCCTCGGGCAGATCCTCAAATTTAGCGTATTTTTCGCTTAGCATCGCGTCCCTAACGTCCTCGCGCGAGCAGATCGCGGCCAGCACCAGCCCCTCTGGAAAAACGACAGGCACGTCTTTTAGACTATGTACGGCGATGTGCGTTTCGCCGCTTAACATGCTATCTTCTAGCTCTTTTGTAAACAGTCCCTTGCCGCCGATCTTTGCTAGCGGGGTGTCAAGGATCACGTCGCCTTTGGTTTTCATGCCTGTTAGCTCGACCGCGATTTGCGGATAGCGTGATAGAATTTTATCCCTGATATGCTCGCTCTGCCACATCGCCAGCACGCTTTTTCTCGTTGCGATTTTTAGTTTTTCCATATTTGCCTCTTTTCTTCTACGACTTCGACGTCAATGATCTCGCCATCATCGCGCGGTTTGTCACGTCCGCTTTCAAATTTTCCGTAATAATATTCGCTCCCGCCCTTGCGTTCGCCGCCGTTTTTTAAATTTGCAAAAAATGCGACCGCTACGATCGCCGCGCCCAAAACGTCGGTGATAAGCCCCGGGATAAACATAAAAAATCCCCCGATCGCCATACCTACGCTACTAAAAACGTCTGCGGGCTTAAAAAATGCGATATTGCTCGTGAGCTGAAAAAATCCGACACGAAATATAAAAAATAGTCCCAAAACGGCCGACGCGATGACCTCTAGGACTAAATTTAAAAATCCGTACGCGTGGATGAAAAAATACGCCGCTACGATCTCCAAAATGACGTAGGGCGTAAAAAAATGCCTTATCATAAGCTCTTTAGTCGCGCTAAAATTTCGCTCACTTTGACGGTTTCTTTAGTTAGCCCGTCACGCGTAACGAGCTCGACCGTGCCCTCTGCTAGTCCTTTGCCCACGATCACGGCATAAGGAAATCCCATTAGTTCAAAATCGTTCATCTTTACGCCAAAGCGCTCGTTTCTATCGTCAAGCAGCACAGAAATGCCAGCCGCGCGCAAGTCCTCGTAAAGCCCCTGAGCAAATTTGACTCCCTCTTCGTCTTTTAAATTTGAGACGATGATTTCAAATTTAAACGGAGCTAGGGTTTCGTTCCAGATTATGCCCTTTTCGTCGTGCTTGGCCTCGACGGCGACGGCAACCAGGCGGCTGATGCCGATACCGTAGCAGCCCATGATAAACGGTTTTGCCTTGCCGTTTTCATCTAAAAACGTCGCACCCATCGGCTCAGAGTACTTAGTACCTAGCTTAAATATATGTCCAACCTCGATACCTTTACTAACGCTTAAATTTCCGCCGCAGCAAGGGCACTTATCGCCGGCTTTGACCGCGGTTAGGTCTTTGAAACGATCGGCGTTAAAGCTACTAACGCTAACGCCGACGAAGTGATAATCCCGCTCGTTTGCGCCGCAGATCATCTGCGATTCGCCTTCAAGCTCTTTGTCGATGTAAAACTCCACGCCTTTTAGCCCGACCGGCCCGCAAAATCCGCCCACAAGCCCGGCTGCCGCGATCTGGGATTCAGTCGCATCCGCTAGCTCGAGCGCTCCGCACGCGTTTTGCGCTTTAACCTCTTGTAGTTCGTCCTCGCCGCGCACGAAAAATACCACGATTTTCTCGCTCTTTTCGCCTTTATCGTCGATAAAAATCGCCTTTTTTATCACCGCTTTTATACAGTAAAACTCATCAACTCTAAAAAACTCCGCCACGTCTTTGATGGTTTTGGCGTTTGGAGTTAAAAATTTAGCCGCGTCAGCCTCGGGCCGCTCAGCCTGCGTCGTTCGTTTTGCGCGGGTTGCGGCCTCTATGTTTGCGGCATAGTCGCAGTTTTCGCAGACGATGATGTCGTCCTCGCCGCTATTTGCAAGCACCATAAACTCTTTACTTCCGCTGCCGCCTATCGCGCCGCTATCGGCTCTAACCGCGCGGAAATTTAGCCCAAGGCGAGTAAAAATTTTGCTATAAGTTTTCTCCATCAGGTCAAATTCACGGTCCAGATCCTCGGCGCTTGCATGAAAGCTATATCCGTCCTTCATCAAAAACTCGCGCCCTCTAAGTAGCCCAAATCTCGGCCTCGCTTCATCTCTAAATTTGGTATTGATCTGATACAAATTTAGCGGCAGCTGCTTATAGGACGTCACTTTGCCTCGCACGAGCGCGACGACGCTCTCTTCGTTGGTCGGGCTTAGGACGAAGTCGTTTTCCTTGCGGTCCTTAAAGCGCAAAAGCTCCTTGCCATAGACGTCAAAGCGTCCGCTCTCGCGCCAAAGATCAGCCGACGTCACGAAGCTCATCGAGATCTCCTGCGCGCCCGCCTCGTCAAGCTCCTCTTTGACGATATTTTTTATATTTTCAAGCACTCGTTTTCCAAGCGGCAAAAAGTTGTAAAGTCCGCTACCTACCTGCTCGGCGTAGCCCGCTCGGAGCAAAAATTTATGACTTGCCAGGCTTGCGTCTTTTGGCGCTTCTTTTGCTGTCGGCGCGTAAAATTTGCTAAATTTCATTCGTTCTCCCATTCAAATTCATTATTTTCTTCTTGCGGCGTTTGCTCCGCGATGTTAAAGATTTCCCCGATAGCTCTTAACTGCGCTTCGCTTCCCGCAGCGCCCGCTAGGTTTTTTAAATTTATCGTCGGCGAGTGCAAAAACGCCTTAAAAACCTGATGTATGAGGCGGTACGCTTCCTCTTTATCGCTATGTTTTAGATAGCCCTTTTTTAGGGCTTTTGCGAGTTCTCTTTCGGCGCACTCTTTAGCCTGTTCTCTGATGCCTTTGATTAGCGGCGTGACTGCTAGTTCGCGCAGCATTTGGAAAAATGCCGCCGTATTTCGCCCGACGATACCGTATGCGATCTGCGCCTGTTCCTCACGCAGGGCGAGATTTTTATTTACGATCTCCTGCAGGTCGTCCACGGCGTAAATTTTGATATTTTCACTCTCCGTGATAGCGACATCGCGCGGCACGGCGATGTCGAAAAAATAACGCTTAAACTCCCTAGTCTCAACCATAGAGTCGATCAAAACGGGATGCGGCGCGGCAGTCGCGGAAAATATGATTTGATATTTGTTAATATACTGCGCTACGTTTGAAAGTGCGTCGTATTCGTTATTATCCCCCAGCGTCAGGGCTAAATTTTTAGCGCGCTCTTTGTTTCGGCTGACGATTATCGTTCGCGCGCCGCTTGCTATTAGATGTTTTGCGGCTAGCTCCGCCATCTCTCCAGCTCCCACTATCACGGCAACCATGCCGTTTAATGTGCCAAAAATCTCCTTTGCCTTCGCCACTGCAACGCTTGAGACCGAGATCGGATTTTTGGAGATTTCAGTTTTGTTTCGCACCTCCGCCGCACACTTAAAGGCAAACTCCATCGCCCTGCCAAGCTTTGCGCCGCATTTGCCGTTAGCGCGGGCAAATTTATACGCCTCTTTTAGCTGACCTGCGATCTGCGTCTCGCCGATGACTAGGCTATCTAGCGAACTAGCTACGGCAAAGAGGTGGTGCACGGCGCCGTTATCCTCGTAGATGTCGGCTCTGCTTTGCAGCTCCTCAAAAGGGATGCCGCAGATGAGCGACATGCAGGCGATGATGTGCTTGCTAGCGCCTTCAACAGTCTTAACGCTAGCGATGATCTCGACGCGGTTGCAGGTGCTAAGCACCATACATTCGTTGATATTTTGGCTGGAGCTAATGAGGCGTAAAATTTCGTTTTTGCGCTCGATGTTAGAAAAAGAGAGCTTTTCGCGCACGGAGATATCGGTGTTTTTGTGCGTAAAGCTCACGCTTGCGTAATGCATTAAAATTCCCTATCTATCATTGATTTTACGATGTTTTCTAGGCCGTCTATGTTAAATTTCTCTACCGATTTTATCGCCTGCTCGCCTAAATTTTTAGCCACTTCTATGCTTTTTTTTATCGCGCCCGTTTCGTCCATCTTTGCCCTTACCCAGCCGCGCTCGGCCTCGCTAAGATCCTTTTTAAATAGGCTTTTTAGCTTCTCTTTGTCCGCTTCGCTTAAGCTTTCGTAAAGATAAATGTAAGGCAGCGTCGTTTTACCCTCTTTAAAGTCGCTAAAATTCGGTTTTCCAAGCGTCGTGGCGTCTTGTGTGACGTCTAGGATGTCGTCGATTATCTGAAATGCTAGGCCTAAATTTTTGCCGTAAATTTTAAAATTACGCGCGTCAAGCCCAGCCAGCATCGCTCCGACCGCGGCAGCAGCCTCGATCAAAACGGCGGTTTTATAGTAGATCATCGTTTCGTATGCGAACTTGTCTTCGTTAAATTTAGCCGAGAGATCCACGTCCATCATCTCGCCCACGCTTAGTTTGCTAACCGCGCCCGATATCTCTCCCGCGATCTCGTGCGGAAATTTAGATAGCTCGTAAAAGCCCTTCGAGTAGAGGATATCGCCCAGCATCACGGCGTTTTTGGTGCCAAAGCTCGCATTTATACTAGGGCTTCCACGCCTGGTGTTCGCGTCGTCTATTACGTCGTCGTGAAGTAAACTAGCTAGGTGAATAAGCTCGATAATCGCGCAAATTTTGAGACTTTGCTCGCTTTCGCCCGCTATTTTTAAAAGTAGCTTAGAGCGCAGCTTTTTACCCGAATTTATCCGCGCAAACATCGCATTTGCAGGCTCGTAGCCAAGCTCTGCGATAAAATTTTTCATTATCAGATCGATTTTTTCCATTTATGCTCACTTAAATTTTGCTTTTATCTGGCGTTTTGCGCGCTGTTTTGAGCGCCGCCCTGCTTTTTTGGCGGGTCCAAAAACTCTACGTCCACGCGCTGTTCATCGTCGTTTATCAGCACGCGAAATTTCGCCACGCCTTGCTTAAAATCCTCAAAAACGAGATAAAGCGCGACGCGGTCGCTAGGCGGATACTTGAGGTCAGGTATCAAAGTCTGCTTATAGGTTTCAAGGCCGCGCCTTAGCGACATAACAAGCTGGCGAGGATAGTTTCGGTAGCGCGAATGAACGATAATGTTCGTGTTATCAAAAAGCGTCCAGCGAAAGTCGAAGCTCTCACGCTCGTCCGTACCCTTTTTAGTGACGAAAACCCGTGCCCACTCGTCTTTTTTGAGCTCAAAAAGGTGCTCTTCCTCGAAATTTACCGCGCCGAAAGCCAGCGATAAAAACAACGAAAATATAACGGCTATTTTACTCATTTTGACTTAAAATATCCCCACTAAGCCCGATATAAATGTCGTTTAGACGCTCATTTATCAGGGTTTGATTTTGAGAAATAAACGAATTTTGCGCCGTTTCGTCAAAGCCGTTTTTTTCACAAAATTCGCTCATTGCGATAAATTTTTCAAAGGTCTTTTCAAGCTCGTTTTCGACTAAGTTTTTGTTCGCGTTAAATAAAATTTCAAAGAATTTTTCTCTCGGACTTTGAGAAAATATATCATAATCCATAAATTTTAAAACCTTTTGTAAATCTTAAAATACATACTATTTTTTGTAAAATCTTACCTAAAATCATACGCACTATAATACGCTAAATTTTTATAACTTCTCGATATATAGGGCTGCCTCAGCCACCGTAAAGACATTGTCGCAGCTTGGACTTTGACTACCAAAGCCCCAGCAAACGTTTAGATATTTCATATCAGCATTGCGTGCGGCAAGCTCATCTTTTTTACTATCTCCGACAAATATCGCTTTATCAAATTTTCCTGATTTTAATATCAAATTTAGCATCGCGGGATCTGGTTTTTGAGGTACGTTTTCGTCCGCTCCTACTATAAGATCAAAAAATTTAAATATTCTGCTTCTTTGTAAAATTTCATCCAAAGTATATCTTGGCGCATTGCTAGCTAGAGCGACGAAGTGCCCCGCCTCTTTTAGTCCTGCTAGCAGTCCATCGACGCCATCATATGCAGTAGCGTATTCGCGGTAATTTTTCTTAAATTTGGCTTCAAAGTTATCCCGCAGTTTCATATCCGGCTTATCGATACCGTAAAAGTCAAGCCCCAAATTTCGCCCCGGCTCGTTTATGGCCTTTACGATAAACTCGGCCGCCAGATCGCCATCAAGCCCTAGCTCGCGCCGCACCTCGTTTACCGTCTTGCAGATCGCTTTTGCGCTATCTATGAGCGTGCCGTCCATGTCAAATATCACGCATTTCACTCTTCGTCCTTATATTTTTTTCTATGTTTTTCTTTTTTATACGTTTTTTGATTTTTTAGCTTTTCTAGCGCGTTGGCGTAGGCTATTAGCTCGGCTCTCTCGCCGCCTTTTACGACCAAATTTACGAAATTTTCAAGAGATTTCGAGTAGGCGTTATCTAAAAAAACGGGCTCGATCTTGCGTAAAATTTCGGCGTTTTTGCCGACCCTAGCGCGAAATTCGCCCTCGTTAAAATCCTCTCTTTTTAGCGCGCTAATCGCTGCTTTTGCGAATTTTTCCAAGCCGCGCAGGTATTTTACGCGCTTAAATTTGTCGTTTTGTTCAGCCATTTTTTCCTTTCAAAAGCCCAATTATACCAATTTAAACATTTAGCGGTTATAATGCGCGCAAATTTTACAAGGAGAAAAGATGCAAAAAGAGACGATCGCCACGCACTATGGCTACGACACCAAGGCAGGCCCCGGCGCCATGGCGGTGCCGATTTACCAGACTACGGCTTATGATTTCGGTAGCGCCGAGACGGCCGCGGCGAGATTTCAGCTAGAAGCTCCTGGCCACATCTATACAAGGCTGGGCAACCCAACGACGGACGTGCTAGAGAGCCGTATAGCCGCGCTCGAGGAGGGCTCAGCCTCTATCGTGACGGCCAGCGGTCAGGCGGCGATTTTTTACTCGATCGCAAATTTAGCCGCAGTCGGCGACAACATCATCGTGGCAAAGAAAATTTACGGTGGCACGATGGTTCTTTTTATGCACACGCTTAAGCGTTTCGGTATCGAGGCGCGAGTGTTTGACAGCGACAGCGCGGACGATCTTGAAAATTTGATCGACGATAAAACTCGCGCGATATTTTTCGAGACGCTATCAAACCCGCAAATCGCAATACCAAATTTTAAAAAGATCGTCGAGATCGCGGACAAGCACGGCGTCGTAACGATCGCCGATAACACCGTGCCTACGCCGATCATTTTCCAGCCGCTAAATCACGGCGTAGACGTCGTCGTGCATAGCGCTAGCAAATATATCTGCGGCCAAGGTCTAAGCCTATCTGGCGCGGTCGTCGCTAGCAAAAATTTAAACGCTAAGTTAGTCGGTAACGCCAGGTACGCGCACTTTAACGAGCCTGATGAGAGCTATCACGGGCTAGTTTACGCGCAAATGGCGGATAAATTTGACATCTATACGCTGCGCATGAGAGTGGCTTTGGTGCGCGACATAGGCGCTACGATCTCGCCTTTTAACTCATGGCAGCTGATACAGGGGCTTGAGACGTTAAGCGTTCGTATCGAGAGACACTCGCAAAATGCGCGCAAGATCGCCGAGTTTTTAAACTCGCATAAACATGTCAAGCGCGTAACCTACCCTGCGCTAAAAAGCGATCCCGAGCACGAAAAGGCGCAAAAATACTTTAAAGACGGTATGGCTAGCGGGCTAATGTGCTTTGAAACCGATAGCTTTGAACGCGCCGTAAAGATGCTGGGCAAAGTAAAGCTATTTAAAATCGTCGTAAATATCGGCGACTCAAAGTCACTCATCACGCACCCGGCCTCCACTACGCATCAGCAGCTCTCGAGCGAGGAGCTAACGAAAGCTGGCATAACAAAAGAACTAATCAGAATAAGCGTCGGCCTAGAAAACGCCGACGACCTCATCGCCGATCTGGCGCAGGCTTTGGAGTAAAATAAGGCTAAATTTGAAAGATAAATTCGGCTAAATTTAAGCTAAATTCAAATATACCCCTTCGGCGGTTTCACCGCCCTGGGGCTAAACGCTAGATTGTTAAATTTGATCAAGAGGGCTTCCCTCTTGATCCTTGGCTCGTCCAAACTCAAATTTGAGCAGGCTACTTGTCCTTGTTCTTATCGGCTTTTTCCTTTATCTCTTCCGCCGCCTTTAAGTCTAGTTGCGCCTGCTTAAACGCTTTACGTGCCTTATCTACCCGGCGAGAGTTTTTAACGCTGGCGTCATCGGTATAAACCTTTTCTGCTTCCTCAAGCTCGGTTTTAGCCTTACCGAAATTCTGCTGCGCTGCCTCAAGCTTATTAGTAGCTTTGTCGCCGCCTGCTAGCTCGGCTTTTGACGTTACCTTGCCAGTTACTGGGTTTCTGCCGATAGTCATATCAAGCTCGCGTTTGGCGCGCTCCGCAGTGCCGCGATTAACGCCGCACTCTTCCTTGCCGCCCATCATAACCCCCCCCCAATATATTTAGGTCTATTTTTCGGGTCATCGCAATCAACCTTAGCAAAAGCGCTTAAATTAAACGCGCTTAAAAGTAAAGTTATAATTAGTGCTTTATTTTTCATCTTTAACGCCTTTCTCTTTATTTTTATTAAGTCCTTTTTTATTTCTTATTCTACGAAATGCGCTTGAAAATGTAGATAAGGTCATTTCCTCAAATTTCATTTCTATTTCCTTTCTTTAAATTTTACGCAAATGGCAACAAATTTACGCCGTAAACGTCTTTAAGGTTTCGTTGTATTTGTTTTCGTCCTCGCACTGGATCAGTAGCAAGTCGCCATCCTCAAATACTGATGAGCCCGTCGGTTTGATGTATTCGCCCTTTCGCTTGATGAGTAGCACCAAAAAGTCGCTAGGAAGCTCGAGCTCGGCTAGGTTTTTACCCACGACTTCGGCGTCAAAGCGTATAGTGTGCTGACGTAAAGTGTGGTAAAAGATCGGCAAGTTCGACATCTCGACCTCTTCGGCTACGACCTCTTCTTTGACGCCGCATTTTTGCGCGACCTTTTCTAGCGTCATACCTTGGATGATGATCGAGACGAACACGACGAAAAATATCGTGTTAAAAATCAGCTCCGAGTTTGGCAAATTTGCCCCGAACGGATAGGTCGCAAGTACGATAGGAACGACGCCGCGAAGCCCGACCCACGAGATAAACATCTTTTCTTTCACGTTGTAACGCGAAAAAAGTAACGACGCGAAAACGCCCACCGGACGCGCGATAAACATGATCCAAAACGCGATCACTGTGCCCGCAAGCGCGACGGCGGGCAGCTGAGAAGGATTTACCAAAAGTCCCAGCGTCAAAAAGATGACGATCTGCATCGCCCACGCGATACCGTCGTGAAAACCGATCAAATTTTTCTTATGCGCGAACTCTTTTTTATTTATAAACATACCCGCGATATAAACAGCCAAAAAGCCGTTGCCGCCGACCTTGCCCGCTAGCACGTATAAAAGCATCACCCAAGCCATCGAAAAAACAGGATATAGCCCCCAGTACTCAAGCCTTAGACGGTTAAAAAGCCCAGGTAGCGCGACGCCAAATACATAGCCCATCAGCCCGCCGAGTAAAAACTGCTTGATGAGTGCGACAGTGATGTCAGAGGCGTCTGGGACGGTGTTTAGGGCGATGATTTGTATCATTGTGACAGTGAGGAAAATCGCCATCGGATCGTTTGAGCCAGATTCTAGCTCCAAAAGCGGTCGGATGTTATTTTTTAGCAAAATTTCCTTCGCTCCAAGGATCGCAAACACCGCCGCAGCGTCGGTCGAGGAGATGATCGCTCCAAAAAGCAAGGCTTCAAGCCAAGTTAGCCCTAGTAAAAATTTAACCAAAAGTGCGACCAGAGCCGCCGTCAGCACGACGCCAACGGTCGCGAGCATGATGCCACTCATCATGATAGGCTTTATCGATTTTAAATTCGTATCAAGCCCGCCAGTGTAGAGGATAAAAATAAGTGCGATTATGCCCACATCATGAGCGATGAGCTGGCTATCAAAGGCGATGCCTAGCAGTCCGTCCGAGCCAGCCAGCATCCCAACCGCCAAAAATACGACTAACGACGGGATACCGAATCTATCTGAAACCTTGCTAGAGACGATACAAGCGATAAGTAGAATAGAAAAAAATAGTAAAAAAGTTTCTAACATTGTCCCTCATTTGAGTTCAAAGCGGGGCAAATTTAAGGCTAAATTTAGTACCACTAAAGCCTCAAATTTGGCGCGTTTTGTAAGTAAATTTTACCCGATTTTACCTTTTTTAACGATAAAAAGGATTAATTTTTATCATCATAAAAGATGAGATCAAAGCTATTTTTGCGCTTTACCAGAGCCTTTTTAGACGGCACGCCGCCCTGCTCCATTTTAGCCAGCTCCTCTTTCATCTGCTTTATCATGACTTCAGACTGCTCGATCTGCTCTTTTAACTGCAAGATGATATCCACGCCTGCTAAATTTACACCCAGATCGCGCGTTAGACTCAGTATCATCTTGATACGATCCATGTCTTTTTCGGAGTAAAGACGCATCTTGCCCTCGGTTCTTGATGGCTCTAGCAGCCCCTCGCGCTCGTATTGGCGCAGCGTCTGCGGATGTATGGAGAGCACCTTTGCTACGACGCTGATTAGATATACTGGTTCTTCGTATTGTTTCATCTTATGCCTCCGGGAGTTTTTGCTTCATAAGTTCGGCTAGCTCGCCGTCTAGGGCATTTACGTCCGGCAATGACACGCGCGCTCGCAGATACAGATCGCCGAATATCCCGCTTTTTCTATTTTGCACGCCGTATCCTTTAAGCCTGATTTTTTGCCCGGATTTTGAGTTTTCGGCGATTTTTATCGTTACGTCTTTTTTAGGCGTTTTTACGTCTATCTTACCGCCAAACATCATCGTTTTTAGCGGGATTAGCACGTCTTTATATAGATCGTCGCCGTCTCTTTCGTATTCGTCGCTAGGCGCGATATTTACGGTTAGTATCAGATCTCCGCGTCCGCCGCTACCTTTGCCTTTTATGCGTAGCTTTTCGCCGTCATTTATGCCGTTTGGGATTTTTATTTTGATGTTTTCGCCGTTAAAATTTATCGAGTGTTCGCCACCTTTTACCGCTACGTCAAACGGGATAGTTACCTTTGCGCGGGAGTCTAGATCCTCATCGTCCTCAAAACCGCTAAATCCGCCAGTTTGCCTAAAGCCACCAAATCCGCCTCTGCTAGAAAAGGCGCCAAAACCGCCTCCGCCGAAGATATTTTTTAAAATTTCGTCCAAATTTCCCATACCCGAGCTGCTCGCAAAGTCATGGAAATTTTGCCCGCCAAACATCGCGTCGCCGTGCCTGTCGTACTGCGCGCGCTTTTTTTCGTCGCTTAAAATTTCATACGCGGCGTTTATTTCTTTAAATTTATCCTCCGCGCCTGGGTCTTTGTTGATATCGGGATGATACTTTCGAGCCAGCCTGCGATAGGCCTTTTTGATCTCGTCGCCGGTGGCCTTTTCGGACACCCCTAACGTTTCGTAAAGACTATTGCTCATGTTATGTCCTTATAGTCAATTAATTTTACAGCGATTATAGCATAAAAGTTTAGCGTATGTCAATCAAGTATAGTAAATAAAACGATTTTAAACGACTTAAATAATAATTAACTTTACGTTGAGCTTAGCGCCATATAATCGCGCTTTGAAAAAATTTTATCAAAAGGAAAAGTAATGAAAAAGATAACCGTATTATCTTTGGCTACTTCTTGCGCAATCTTTGCCGCAAGCATAAATTTTAACGAACCAGCAGAGGATTTCACTAGAGTAAATCCGGAATTTAACAAAAACGTCGTACTGTCCTACAACAGTTCTATCGCCGACGCTAAAAAATCAGTCGTAAATATCTCCACCACAAAAACCGTCAGCAGCAACGTAGCAGATATGAACGATATGTTTAGCGATCCGTTTTTCAAGGACTTTTTCGGATTTCAGTTTAATATCCCTCAAGAAAAACAAAAAAGCAGCTCGCTGGGATCAGGCGTCGTCATATCTAGCGACGGCTACATCGTGACAAACAACCACGTCGTAGAAGATAGCGACGAGATCGTCGTCACGCTGCTAGATAGCGACAAAGAGTATAAAGCCAAAATCGTCGGCACCGACCCTAAAACCGACTTAGCCATCATCAAAATAGACGCAAAAGAGCTAAAAGCCATACCATTTGCCGACTCGGCTAAGTTAATGGAAGGCGATATAGTATTTGCCATCGGAAATCCGTTCGGCGTAGGCGGCAGTATCACTCAGGGCATAGTTTCCGGCCTAAATAAAGACAACATCGGTCTAAATCAATACGAAAATTTCATCCAGACAGACGCCTCGATAAACCCGGGTAACTCGGGCGGCGCGCTAGTCGATAGCCGCGGCTATCTAGTAGGCATAAACTCAGCCATACTTAGCCGCAGTGGCGGAAACAACGGCATCGGCTTTGCTATCCCGTCAAATATGACTAAAGATATCGCCAAAAAACTCATCGAAGACGGCAAGATTGAGCGTGGATATATCGGCGTGATGATAGCAAATCTAAACGAAGAGCAAAAAGAGATATACAAAAACAAAGAAGGCGCGCTCATTAGCAGCGTAGAAAGCGGCCTTCCTGCGGATGTTGCGGGACTAAAACGAGGCGATCTCGTAATCAAAATCGACGATAAAGAGATCAAAAACGCAAATGATCTAAAAAATCTCATCGGCTCGCTAGCTCCAAACAAAGAGATCACGCTAACCTATGAACGCTCCGGTAAAATCGAAACCGCCAAGATAAAACTAGCTAACGCAAACGCGAAATCAAGCGCTCCGGCGGCAAAAAACGGCACGGCTATCGAGGGTCTTAGCGTCACGGCGATCGACGACAACGCAAGGTACAAATACCGCCTACCTGCAGACGCTGCCGGTATCCTAGTAACTGACGTAAAAGCGGGCTCGAATGCTGAAAAAATCGGCTTTGAAAAAGGCGACATCATCATACAAATCGCCGAGGAAAATATCAAAAATATGGATGATTTTAACAAAGCCCTAGCAAACGCGAAAGGCAAAAAGACCCTCGTTTGGGTTAATCGCGGCGGACTTTTCCAAGGTCTTGTTATAAAATAATTTCTACCTTTAGGCGCGGGAAACTGCGCCTTTTTCTTCAATTAAATTTTAGTACGTTTTAAATTTTATACTATTAGAACATCAACAGTTAAATTTTCTAATTTCATATGACAAATTTGATAGCAAAATTCAGAGACAAAATCTAGCGGAAAAATTAAAGGCACTAAATTTTACGCACTATAATTTTCATTTTATACGCCACGTGTTTTTGGTATTTTTACATTTTTTTAAAGTTGATCTTCGTAGGCACTATAACGCTATTTTTGGTTTTTGAATAAAATAGTACAATATTATACGAGCGATCTCTCAAATTTTTAATAATTTTCGCATCCATTTTTATAGGCTGATATTGACGAAAATATACAAAACCAGCAAAGCTACACTATATACGTAGCTTCTCAAGGCATTAACTTTATTGGTTTATGACATCATAATACGACGGTATCACCGGCGTCAGCAAATCATCGTTTATCTTAAAATCCTTTTTTGTGTTGCTTAGCGTGATTTTGATTTTATTGCCGAGCTTGTCCTCGTAGTCGATCCTTGTCGGGATGTAGTTTTTGACGGTGATTAGATACTCTACGCCGTCGTATTTGGCTTTATAAAGCGTATCAGTGATCTTAACCGCGTTTCTAACGACGTCGATTAGATTGGGCGCCTTTTCAAATTTTGAGATGATCGCTTGCTCGAGCGCATCCTCGATCACGACGACGCGGTTTTTATCAAAGTAGATTTTTTTAGGCGTCGGACGCTCATAGATCCAGTAGGCGCGGTTGTTACTTTTTGCGTAAAATTTACCAAAATAATCAACCGTTTCGTTCTCGCTCGTGATGGTTTGCACGAAGTCGCTTTGAAGCGTGACGAAATTTAACGTAACTGCGAAAGCCGAGGCGCAAAAGAGCAAAAATGCTAAAATTTTTTTCATATATTTTCCTTTATCGGGCGAAATTCTAGCTAAGTTTAAATAATAAAATGTTAAAATCCAAGCTTTAACAAAATTTAAAAAGGCTAAAAATGATAACGGCGTTTATGCAGAAGGTATTTGGCACAAAAAACGACAGGGAAGTAAAAAAATATTTCAAACGAGTCGCCTACATAAACTCACTTGAAAGCAAATATCAAGCGATGAGCGACGATGAACTGAAAGCAAAATTTAACGAATTTAAAGCGCAGGTGCAAAACGGAGAAAAGAGTCAGGACGAGCTGCTAGACGATGTGTTTGCCATCGTGCGAGAGGTTGGTAAAAGAACGCTAAATATGCGCCATTTCGATGTTCAGCTAATCGGCGGCATGGTGCTAAACGACGGCAAGATTGCCGAGATGAAAACGGGCGAAGGCAAAACCCTCGTAGCAAGCTTGCCCGTCGTACTAAACGCGATGGGCGGCAAGGGCGTGCACGTCGTGACCGTAAATGACTACCTAGCTAAGCGCGACGCGACGCAAATGGGCGAAATTTATAAATTTCTAGGCCTTAGCGTCGGCGTGATACTAGGCGGCGAATATGACGACGCAGCGCGCAAAGCCGCATACGACAGCGACATAACGTACGGCACGAATAACGAATTCGGCTTTGACTACCTACGCGATAATATGAAAATGGATTTCAAAGACAAGGTGCAAAGAGAGCACAACTTCGTCATCGTGGATGAGGTCGATAGTATCCTCATCGACGAGGCCAGGACGCCGCTCATCATCTCGGGCCCTACAAACCGCACGCTAGATGGCTACATCAAAGCAAACGAGGTCGCGCGCCAGATGAAGCGAGGCGAACCGCCTGCGACTCCGCAAGAAAAGGCTACGGGCGACTTTACCGTAGATGAAAAAAACCGCACGATAGCGATCACCGAAGAAGGCATCTCAAAGGCTGAAAAGCTCTTTGGCGTGGGAAATCTTTACGATATGGAAAACGCGATTTTGAGCCACCATCTAGACCAAGCTCTAAAAGCGCACAATCTCTTTGAAAAGGACGTGCACTACGTCGTTCGTGATGGGCAAGTCGTCATAGTCGACGAATTTACGGGACGTCTTAGCGAAGGTCGAAGATTTAGCGAGGGCTTGCACCAAGCGCTCGAGGCTAAAGAGGGCGTAAAGATCCAAGAAGAGAGCCAAACGCTAGCCGATATTACATTTCAAAACTACTTTAGACTTTACAAAAAACTATCGGGCATGACGGGTACGGCGCAGACGGAGGCGACCGAGTTTTCGCAAATTTACAAGCTTGACGTCGTATCCATCCCGACAAACGTGCCGGTAATCAGAAAAGACAACAACGATCTCATCTATAAAACGGAAAACGAGAAATTTAAAGCCGTGATCGACGAGATCAAAAAAGCTCACGACCGCGGTCAGCCCGTACTCGTGGGTACCGCCTCGATCGAAAAGAGCGAAAAGTTGCATAACCTACTCGTAAAAGAAAAGATCCCGCACTCCGTGTTAAACGCTAAAAACCACGAAAAAGAGGCCGAGATCATCGCTCAGGCCGGCGCTCGCGGCGCGGTTACGATCGCGACGAATATGGCCGGACGCGGCGTAGATATCCGTATCGACGACGAGGTGCGAAACCTAGGCGGTCTATACATCATCGGTACCGAAAGGCACGAAAGCCGCCGTATCGACAACCAGCTGCGAGGCCGCTCTGGACGTCAGGGCGATCCCGGAGTGAGCCGCTTTTATCTAAGCCTTGAGGATAATCTACTTCGGATATTCGGTAGCGACCGCATCAAGGCGATAATGACGCGCCTTGGTATCGAAGAAGGCGAAAGCATCGACTCAAAAATGGTCACAAGAGCCGTCGAAAATGCGCAAAAAAAGGTCGAAAGCCTGCACTTTGAAGCGCGAAAACACATCCTCGAGTACGACGACGTCGCAAACGAGCAGAGAAAAACGGTGTATAAATTTAGAAACGAGCTACTTGATCCAAATTTTGAAGTTGGCGAAAAAATCAAACAAAATCGTGCCGAATTTGTCGAGCATCTGCTAGCTCAGGCCGAAATTTACGCAGGCGAGCCAAAGAGCGAATACAACCTCGAAAAACTAAGCTCCGTGATAATCTCAAGCGGCGCGTTCATGCGGCCAGATGACCTAAAAGATCTCGACTACGCCGAGCTTGCCGAGAAGATAACGGCTAAATTTGAAGCCGACTATGAAGAAAAAATGGGCGTCATAGGCGAGGGTCAGCGCAGATACCTAGAAAAGGTGCTTTGCCTGCAAGTACTAGACACTGCATGGCGCGAACATCTATATCAGATGGACATCCTAAAAACCGGCATCGGACTGCGCGGCTACAATCAAAAAGACCCGCTCACCGAGTATAAAAAAGAGAGCTTTAACCTCTTTATGGAGCTTGTTAGTCGCATCAAATTTGAGAGCATCAAGATACTAACGGCCGTGCGCCTAAGCTTCTCCGAGCCTAGTGAGTCTGCACCGCAGGAAGTGCAAGATAGCGAGACCGTCGGTGCACCTGAGAGTGAAGAAAAGCCTGGTAAAAAAGTATCGCGAAACGACCCGTGCCCGTGCGGAAGCGGCAAGAAATACAAAGACTGCCACGGCAAGAGCGGCCCTAAAAAAGGAGCTTTTGCTGAGGATTGGGATAAAATTTAGCTTTGGCGTTTTGGCGGCGACTTGCTAAATTTAGCATTTAAATTTGCCGCCTTTTTTATAGCGGCGCGGAATCGTAACGTAAATTTAAAGCGCCTAGCGTTTGTAAGCGGTTTTTGAAATTTGACGTCAAATTTGTGTGAGTAGATAAATTTAACGCGCTTGTCGTAAATTTAAAATAAAATCGAGCGACGCAAAAATAGCGAGCAAGCCAAAGCCCAAATTTAAAACAACGGAAAAACAAATGAGCCTAACCAAATATCTACTTTTTAAATATCTACGGTTTGACAAAACCCAGCCGTTTATCATGCTTTCGGCGCTTTTGGCGTTTCTAGGTGTGGGCGTCGGGCTCATGGTGCTCATCGTTGCGATGGCGATCATGAACGGCTTTGATAAAGAATTTGAGCGCAAACTTTTTACGATGAACTACCCGATCACAATCCTCTCCACCATACGCGGCAACATCGACGAGAGCGACGTTAGCGAGCTAAAACAGAAGTTTCCGAATCTCAAATTTAGCCCGTACATCATGAGTCAAGTTATCATCAAAGGCGCAAATAGCTTCGAGGGCGGACTGCTTTTTGGCGTAAATTCAGCCGACGAAAAGCAGATAAACTCGGTCGTAGCAGCCGGTCTTGGTGACCGCGAGCTAGACGGATACGGCCTGCTCGTCGGGCAAGGCGTCAAAAATGAGATGATGATAAACGAAAATGACAAACTCACGCTCATTTTTACCAAAAACGACCCGAGCGGCTTCGCGCTAACGCCCAAAATGAAGCGCTTTGACGTCGTGAGCTCGTTTAGCTCGGGGCTTGTGGCCTACGATAAAAGCTATCTATACACGAGTGTCGAGGCGCTGCGTAAGATACTTGAGTACGACGAGGGTAAATTTGACGGCATACACGTGTTTTCAAACGATCCGTTCGTCGACATCGAAAAGATCTCGCGCGAGCTACGTCTGGGGCAAAAAGCTATCGGCTGGTGGCAGCAAAACGGCAACTTTTTCTCCGCTTTGGCGCTTGAAAAACGCGCGCTTTTTATAGTTTTGATGCTCATCATCCTGGTTGCCTCGCTAAATATCGTAAGCTCGCTGCTCATGACTGTCATGAACCGCCGCCAAGAGATCGCACTACTACTCTCGCTGGGCGCTAGCAAGGCCGAGATCAAAAAGAGCTTTTTTGCCCTAGGAGCCACGATAGGTGGAGGCGGGATAGTGTTTGGGCTCGTGCTCGGGCTCTTTGGCGTATGGCTGCTCGGTAGCTTTGATATCGTAAATTTGCCAGCCGACGTTTACGGCAGCGCGAAGCTTCCTATGGAGTTATCCTTGCTCGATCTTGTTATGATTTTGATCGGAGCGGTCGTTATTGTGGCGTTTTCGTCGTTTTACCCTGCTAAAAAAGCCGCTCAGATAAACGTGCTCGAGACGCTTAGGAATGAATAAATCGGTATTTTAGTGAAATGCTTTTGGGTTAAATTTGAGCGAATAAAAATTTGCTGTTTTGATCGCGCTGGCTCGTCTATTTTTTGAATTATATAAAAAGCGGCGAAATTTTATTTATATAAAAACACGCCGCTTTAAATTATTTTCGTTCAAGTTTTTATTCTCGTGCGTGTAAATTTTTAAATTTAAGCTGCAGTCGGCGTCAAATTTACCATCCAAACTAGAAATTGTACATCGTACAAAGTATCCACAACCAAGTAGTAGCCGTAAGTTTGCCTATGTTTTTTATACTGCAACGGTTGCTAAATTTACTTACGGCATTTAGAAAGCCATGCTTAAGGTCGGCACTTATGCTAAATTTACTCCATATTCGACTGCTGTTTTGAAGTGAATTGTATCAATTTGCAAGCAAAAATTTGAGACCCTTTAAGATATAATGCTCAAAATTTAATCCAAATTTGAGGCGAAAATGACGAATTTCGAGTACGCGCGCCGCATTGACGAGGCTGCAGGACTTAGATTGCAAAGAGATAGATCTGCAGGATAAGTTTTACGGGCTTTTTCAGTGCTTTATGCCTGACGGAGTCGGCGTGGAGGCGATGTTTGCGCTGCTGCAAAACGACTCCGAGCTGCGCAAGCACGCATAATGCCGATCTACGCAGTCACGGCGTAGCAGACGCAAGAGGCGTTTGGTCGGGGCGTGGCGCCCGGGTATTTTTGCCCGCCATAGGATCCGAAATTTAGTGGCGAAGCGCTTAAGAGCCTAGCTTTAGCGCGCGTTCGAAATTTAAAAATTTTCGCAGAATTTCTAGGCAAGAGCGAGCTTTTAAAGATGCTTGAGCGGGTAAAATCCGTGCGCGTGCAGGAAAGTTTTGACTTTAGGGATATGAAGATGAACTTGCGAACGCCGTATACGGGGCGAGTGGATGATAGATTCGCAGGGGCTCGATGCGAAGCTATGGGTGCTCGGCGAAGCGTATTATTCGATCGACTGCGACTACCTGCTACCTGCACACTTGCAGTATCCAAACTACGCGCAAAGGCCGCAGGAGGACTTCTTAAAGCCCTACTTCGAGCTGTATCTAGCGGGACGGCAGATCGCCTTTGAGCGCGGCGAGGTCGTGGTTTTTACGCGATAAATTTACACAGACAAGGAAAATAAATGCATACGGACGCTTTTAGATGGCTAAAATTTGAGCTCTGCGAGTATATAAAACTATACGATGCGGGCTAAAAAAGCCAGCAAACGAGCATCTAAAGGGCACTGTGAGTAAATTTAAAAGCGAATTTAGCCAGACGCAGCGTGACCGTGCACTAGGCGAACTTTGCCGCGAAATTTTAGACGAAAATAAAAGCGAGCTAAAAAATCTAAAAAACCGCGGCAACGGCGAGCTACCTTTTGAGCTCGGTGAGCTAGTCGACGAGTATCTAAAAGGGCGTTGCGACGCAGGCGAGATGCCGCATCTGCGCTGGGCGTACCAGATCTGCACGCGCGGCTTGCAGGAGCTTGATAGGAATGAGCTTTTGCGCCGTGCATACCGCCATGAGCATTGCGACGCACGAACTGTGGAGTTATACTTTTGCATGTTATTAGACGTGCTAGACTGGGGCGTGCACCACTTTCCTGAGGGTTGCCTGATCGAGCGCCCATACTATGAGCAACTAATCCGCAAAGCTCGCGACGTAATGCAAAAGCACGAGATAAGCGAGCGGCTAAACTTAGGGTTTGAATACTTCGTAAAGCTTTACGAATGCTATTTTGAGTTTAAATCTCGCGGCGGCGAGGTTGATTTTTACGCGCTGCGTGAAAAAGCGGGGCTAAATTTCGCGCCCGTAAAGTCTTTTTATTATGAGTAGTGAACGGTTGCTAAATTTGACTATAAATTTGAAACGAGCGCCAAATTTATAGCTCAAAATTTGGAGTTTAGTTAGTCGCAAACGATACGCTAAATTTTAAAATTTAAGCAAATGTGACTCGTTTTAAATTTTAGCTTAAATTTACCACGCGTGCCGCAAATTTGACAAAACGCTCAAATTTACGCCTACGCCGCGATATTTTGCAGATTTTCAAAGCTAAACACGTTTAGCCCGTTTTTGTATTCGTAGCTTAGAGTTAGCTTATGAGCTTTGATTATATTTTCTACGATATAGAGCCCCAGGCCAAAGCTCTTTTGTGCGCTTTCGCCTTTGGTAAAAGGCTCGACGTAGTGCCGCAGCTCCTTTGACAGCCGCTCGCCTTCGTTGATAAATTTGATAGATTCGCGCGTGATAGTTATATTTACGTGCTTGTTTGGGGAGTATTTTAGCGCGTTATCGATCATATTTTTGGCGGCGATCGCTAGCAGCTTAAAGTCGGCGTTTAGGCTCACGTCCTCTAGTTTGCTGATCGTGACCTGTCCGGGATCGACCATTGCGATATCCAGAGCCTCGTCGATGACGTCGTCGATACGGCAAATTTTGGTGTTATTCAGCGCGATGTTTGATGTGACTTGCTCGACTGCGGCAAATTCGTTTATGAGATTTTCAAGTTTTATAAACACCGACACGAGTCGCTCTTGGTTTTTGCTTTTTTCGATCATTTCGGCAGCGAGGCGGCCTTTGGTGATCGGCGTTTTTAGTTCGTGCATTATGTTTCTTAAAAACAGCTTGCGCGATGCGTTTAGGTTTTTGATCTGGGACACCGCGTCGTAAAATGCCTCCGCAACCTCGGAAATCTCGTCGTTACCGCTGCTGACGTTTTGCACTTCGTCGATCTCGCCTGCGGCAAATTTGGCTATCTGGCGCTTTAGTTTTCTTAGCGGTTTTAGCTTCCTGATAACAAAAACGTAAGCGGCCAAAAGTATGATCGCGACTAACAAAAAGATGATCTTGATGATGTCGTAGCGGTATGGCTGGTAGTCGTTATCCTTTAAAAGCAGGATTTTATCCACGTGCTGGACTTTGAGATAGTGGTGGTTTTGATAGATCATTATAGCGCTAGAGCCGATGTCCGCGGAGATCTCCTCAAGCACTGTTGCGTTTGCTAGGATCTCTTCTTTTTGCTGCTCGTTTGTGATCTCAGGCATCTTAAAGTCGCCCGTTTGACGCTCGTATTCTTTTTCGTTTATGATACCGCTCATCAAAAATAGCTGATTTCTAGCGATCGTAGAGTACTTGGCGTTTAGCTCGCGCGCGTAATTTTGCTTGTCGTAGTCCATCAGCCACAAAAACGCGAGAAATATGCTTGTTAGCGCCAAAGCAAAGATAAAAGTGATAGTGTAAAAAACCGATGAGCGTTTCATTTGCGGGGCTTTAAGTCAAATTTACTGCATCAGCTTGTAGCCGATGCCGCGGATGGCGTGGATGTATTTTGGCTCTTTTGGGTCGTCGCCCAGCTTGCCTCTGATGCGTCCGATGATGACGTCGATGCTCTTGTTCGTCGAGTCCTCACTGATGCTCGCGCAGTTGTAGATGAACTCCTCGCGCGTGATGGCGCCGCCTTCTTTTTGTAGCATGTATTTTAGGATGTCGTACTCGGCCGCGGTCAAATTTAACGGCTCGCCTTTTAGCGTGATGACGTGTTTAAAATCATCAACTGCGATGTCTTTCTCGCGTGCGCTCTCTTTTGTACCGCTTAAATTTGCACCCGCTACAGTGCTTTGGCGGCGCAGATGGCTTTTGATACGAGCTAGCAGCTCCTGCGGGTCGTAAGGCTTTGGCAGATAGTCGTCCGCGCCGTTATCTAGGGCATTTACCTTGTCGGTGATGTCGTGGCGCGCGCTTGAGATGATGATGGGTACGTCGTGGCGCTTTCGGATCTCTTTGCACACTTCTAGGCCGTCAAGTCCCGGTAGCGTGAGGTCTAGGATCACGAGGTCAAATTTTTCTACGTTTAATGTCGAAAGCCCGATATACGGCTCCTCCGCCGTCGTTACGTTCATATCGCTTTTTGCTAAAAACTCGGTCAAAATTTCCGCCAGCTCCAGGTCGTCTTCTATCATCAGAATTTTTATCATTTTATGTCCTTTTGGAGATTATAGCGAGTTTTGACTAAATTTAATGGCGAGTCTAGCTTGTGTTTTATATTATGTTTAGCCTTAGAGCGCATACCGCCATAACTCAAACACAAAGAAATATCGCCAAAATCTTTTTGCACATTACAGATTACTTATTCCGCTTCATCTACAAACCAAGCCAAGACGATTGATATTTAAACAATTTTCAGTACAAATAAAATATCGGAAAAATGAATTTGACTACATCAAATTCAGTGTTGTGAAGACGTATGTATAAGTAAATAAAAATCGTAAATTTGACTTCAAATTGAGATAGATAGTCAAAAGTTAATCAAAGCTAGATGATTTTAGCGCCGTATAATAAAATTTAGCAAAGATAAATTGATAGTTCATTAAGTCAAATTTTACCAATTTATCAAAAAAGGCTCGAGGCAAGCCGTTATTAAGCCTAATGCTCGCCAAAATCCTTGCCAAAATCATCTATCTGATTTAAATCCATCGGCTTAAGCTGGTTTTTATTTCCTCGCAAGATATCCTCGACCTGCTCTTTTTGCGATCTTTTTGAACCCGTAGTTTTGACGTTTTTTAGCGCTTCAAGCAGCTCTTCGATATTTGGTTCACGCACGGTTTTTAGCGAGATGATGAGTACCTCGTCGATATCGACCGAGTGCTTTTTGGCAGTGTATTTGGCTAGCGTTTCTTTAAATTTTTCCTTGCCGAGCGAAGTTAGCAGATCTTCGACGTAAAAGCTACCGATAACGACGTTTAGCGCGTCAAGCACGTAGGCTTCGTTATCCACGACGTCGCGCCCCTCCAGACGCAGGCTTATACTTACTTTTTTGATCGAGCTTTTGGCATCTCTGGAGTACAGATCGGTTTCAAAGTTGTCGATATTTAGCGTCTCGGCAAAGGCCATAACCGCGGCAAAAGCCAACGCAAAAATCTTTTTCATACGTCTTCCTTAATGTTTTCAAATTTGTTTTCGAGATAGAATTTCTCGACCTCTTCGTCTATTTTAACGACGCTTTGCAAATACTCTCTAAACGGCCGACTTTTGCCGTAAAATATCCTAAGCTTTTTTGGATCGATCACCCGCGAGAGCGCGACGTAGAGCTGCCCGTTGGCAAAGATATGATTTAGGTCGCAGACTAAATTTTCAATACTCATGCCTTGGGATTTATGTATCGTGATCGCGTAGGCTAGCTTTAGCGGAAACTGCGTCAAAGACGCCCTAGCGCGCTCTTCGAGATGTTCGCCCGCCATCACGAATTCGCTCATGTCAAATCTCGCGCGCTCCACCTCGACGATCTCGCCGTTAGCTTTTTGCACGATGACGCTTTTTATCTCGCCGTTTTCTTTTAAAATTTGCATTATCTGCCCGCGCTCGCCGTTATAGTACTCGCCCCATTTATTTACGGTAAATATAACTTTCGCGCCGATTTTTATATTTAAAATTTCAGGCGCGTAGAGATTTGCGATCCAGCGATCCAGCGCGTTTTCGTTTAAATTTTCATCGTAAATTTCCACTAGCGCCTCGGCTCTTTCAAGCGGCGCGGGTAGTTTAGAGAGCATCTTGTTATTTAGCTCGTCGGCTTCGTAATTTCGCCCAAAAAGCACGCTTGTATCGTCATCTACCTGCACGCTTGGCACGCGTAAATTTTCGATATAGCTAAACACCTCTTCGCTCAGTCGCCCGACGCGAAGCATAGATAAGATATCGTAAAATTTCTTGTCTTTCGTACGTTTTGAGACGACTAGTTCGATATTTTTAAACTCAAATTCATGCCACGAGCTTGAGTTAAAAGCGTAGTGAAATTTAAAGAGCGAGCTACCGTCTTCGCCGTTTTTTCGCACGGGCGGTAGCTGATAAAAGTCGCCCACGAGCATCACGCGCCCGACAAATCGCGAGCTCATCAAGCGGTAATAAATCATATCCATCAGCCCCGCGCTGATCATCGAGATCTCATCTATCACGATGAGATCACAGGCGTCTAGCATCTTTTTTAGTTCGCCGAGTTTCCCGCGCTGTTTGCGGTCGTAGCCTCTTAACTCCTCAAGGCTTGAGCAAATGCCGAATTTAAAAAAACTATGCACGCTCACTCCGCCGACGTTTACCGCCGCGATGCCGGTGCTGCCAAGTACGACTACGTTTTTTAGTTCGCTTTTATAGTGCTTGATAACAGCTTGCGTGAGGTGGCTTTTGCCTACTCCGCCGCGCCCGGTGAGAAAAACATTTGATTTTTTTAATATTTCTAAGAGCTGATTTAGCACAAATTTCCCTAACTTTTTGTAAAATTATAGCTTATTTTTAAGGAGTAAGATTGAAAATTAATAAATTTATGCTTTCTACGGCGGTAGCGTTAGTAATGCTAGGCGGTTGCGCATCGTCAAAAGATGCCTCTAGTGCGGTAAATTTACCCGATCAAGGTGCCAATACAGCGTCGGCATACGATATGCCCGAGGAGAGTGCGGACGAAAATTTAGGCCACATCAGCTATCTAAAATTTGACGTCGATCAAAATATAAATGCGTTGCCGATACTGCCTTTTGAGGCTCAAAGTAGCGGCCAAACACTGCTACAAAAACGCTTTAATTCGCTTGATCTAAAAGCACCCTCAACCACCGCAAAAGATGCATTTTGGGCTCTGGACTACTATAAAAATACGGCAAAAAGGCAGTATTATTTCTCAAATATGCGCAAAATCCCGAACGAATGGTTTGAAAAAGTGCGCAAAAACGCTAATGTGGAGAGCTTCGGTAAAGTCTCTCTACCTGCGATAACGACAGCAAATACTAGCCTGCGAAATATACCGACCGACGAGGCCGTACTCTATAATCCGGCACGCGCCGGCGAGGGACTACCGTTTGATTACGCCCAGCTATCTTTCGTCTCTATCGGATATCCGCTTTACGTTTCGCACTTTTCGGCCGACGGCGCGTGGGCATTCGTAGGTAGCGACGCCGCATGGGCCTGGGTGAAATCGACCGAAATCAAAATTTTAAGCGCAGACGCCGTGCAAGAGCTAAAAAACTCTAAATTTTTAAGCATTATCAAAGACGAAGAGCCTATCTACGACAAAAACGGCAACTTTTTGTTTTACGGGCGCATAGGGGCGATTTTGCCCTTTCAAAGCGAGGATCAGTTTAAATTTTACGGCAAAATCCAGACCCAAAACGGGCTAAGAAACTACGAGATCTCAAAACAAAGTGCTAGCCGCTTTCCGCTTAAATTTAGCGACGAAAATGTAAGAATGCTAGCATCATCGCTGCTCGGGCAAAGCTACGGCTGGGGCGGGTTTGGCGGTAAGCGCGACTGCTCGCTGTTTTTGCAGGATTTTCTCGGTAGCTTTGGCGTGTGGTTGCCGCGAAACTCAAAGGCACAAGGTCAAATCGGCAAGGTCGTAAGCCTAGCAAATCTAAGCGCGGAAGAAAAACTAAATGTCATCAAAACGCAGGCAGTGCCGTATAGAACGCTGTTTCACATGAATGGACACATCATGCTCTACGCCGGTCTGCGCGGAGACGAACCGCTTGCGGTACACGACGTCTGGGGTATCCGCACGAAAGATAACGGCAGGGCCATGATCGGCGGCGTGGCGATCACGACGCTAAAAATCGGCTCGGATGTCTCCGATATCGATCCAAAACGTTTGCTAGTTTCGCGTATAAACTCCATGAACACCTTTGAAATAGCTAGCGGCGAAGAGGCGCAGCGCGCGAAACAATCGGCGATCGAAAAAGCTTACGGCGTGAAAATAGTCGGCAACGAGGTAATTTTTTCAGACGGCACTAAGATCAAATTTGACGACGGCGAGATAAAAGATACTGCGCACCTGCTAAATCTTGCCGACGTCGAGGACACTTTTGCGCAGCCTTATCCGCTATTTAAGCCTCTAGCACTACCTAGCAATGACGCGGGTAGATACCGAAACTACGAGCTTTTGGATAAAATTTACGGCGCGAATGAGGCGGAAGTAAAGGCAAATTTAACGGACGTCGTTTGGCTAAAAAATCATGGTGGCAAGACGTTTAAATTTAACTCCAAAAACGGCGCGGCAGCTGCTTTACAAGCCGTTTCAAACGAGCTTGACGCACTAGCCCTGCAAAAGCCAGAGCTGCTAAAATTTCTCGATAATCCATCAGGTACGTTTAACTGGCGCGTGATCGAGGGCACAAAGCGCAAGAGCTCCCACTCCTACGGCATCGCGATCGACATAAATACCGACAAAAGCGACTACTGGCGCTGGAGCAAGGGCGGCCGCTACCGCAATCAAATCCCCGAGGAGATCGTGCGCGTCTTTGAAAAGCACGGCTTCATCTGGGGCGGGCGCTGGGTTAGCTTTGATACGATGCACTTTGAGTATAGACCGGAATTTGGGCATCTAAGGTAAATTTGACGCGGTTTTAACGATAAATTTGAGTGAAATTTAGCTCAAATTTATCGTTACTTTTCGGCTAGCGGCAGGATGTCGCCGCTTTGCCCTCTGTTAAAATTTGAGCTCTAATCAAAGCGGTAAGCAGCATGCAAATTTTAAATTTAAAGTTAGTCGTACGGTAACCCGCGTGCAGATTTTTAGTTTAAGTAAATTTGCCGAATTTGAGATTTTTTAAATTTCAAGCGGTAATTTTTCCAAAGTCGCGCTAGAAATTTTATACGCCCAAATTTATAACGACGTTTGTGCCGCTCTAGCAACCTGATTCTAGCTACTTAATTTTTCCGCCCTATGCTACCGCGACTGTGAATCTTTTACTTATAAACGCCTCTTGCAGCTCGCTCTCAAACATCCGCTTGATCTCGCTTCCAAGCACGCAGTTGCCATCTCGCCAGGGGCGGCAGATCACGTTGCCTTCTTCGCCTGCGCTTAGGCAGACGCAGTTAAAATAGCTCTTGTCCGAAGCATTGCACGAGATAAGGCAAACAAGCCCGTTTTCGGGGATAAAATTTCCCTCTGCCAGCCCGCACGGCGTGGGCATTATCCTAATTGCTGCCCCGGCGTAAAATTTCGCGCCGTCCAATATGTCTTTAGCATTTATCCACTCGGCCATTTTCTGCTTCTTTTTCTAAATTTAGCTCCGCAAGCGTACTCTCGCCAACTACCAAAACGCCAAGTTTTTTTAGCGCCGCTGCGGTTAGTCCGTCGCCGCTAACGATCCGCCCGGTAAAGCTTCCGTCGTAGATCTCGCCGCTTCCGCAGCTTGGGCTTCGCTCTTTTAAAACCGCGATTTTACAGCCGTTTTCACTAGCGATATCGGCGCAAATTTGAGCACCCAAAATAAACTCATCCGTCACGTCGCGACCGCTAAATTTAGTTATCACTCGTCCATTTACGCAAATTTCGGCAGGTTCGCGCGGAGTTGTTAATCCGCCCAGATACTCCGGACAAACAGCGATGAGCTCGTAAATTTGCCTAAGTTTGGCAAGTTCGCCAGCGCAAATCGCGTCTGCGTTATTGCCGCCGTTATATTTGCAGTTTTCGCCGAGCAAACAGGCGCTGATTAAAATTTTGGGTTTATTTTTCATCGTTAGTTCCGAACTTTGATGGTCGACAAGCGTTATTTTGGTTCAAATTTACTAACGCTTCGGACGGCAAATTTACTGCCGATTGGTTAAGCCAAATTTGACGAATTTGGGCTTAAATTTAACACACATCGTGTCAAATTTGACGACCCAATTTGCCAAAGCTTTTTGCGAGCTAGTCGCCAAATTTGGCAAATTTCAAGTCGCCTCACGCAAAGCACAAGGCAGTCTTAAATGTCAAATTTAGCCTAAAGCCCAGCCTCTTTTTTGATCTTATCTATATACATCTGCCTTAGTATCGGCACGTATTTGCCGACTTTGCCGCCGTTTATCGGCTTGCCGTCGGCCTTGACGACGGGCAGTAGCGGCAGCGTCGCAGCCGAGATAAACACCTCGTCGGCATCGTAAACGTCCTGCATCGTAAACGGTCGCTGCCTGATCTCCAGCCCCGCCTTTTCGGCAAAACCTAAAATCACCTTGCGGCGGATACCAGGCAAAATCTCATTTGAAAGCGGTTTGGTTATGAGGACGTTATCTTTTATGATAAACGCAGACGAGCTAGTCGCCTCGGTTACAAAGCCGTTTTCGACCATAAAACCCTCGTAGGCGCCGGCTTTTACGGCTTGTTCTTTGGCGTAGCACTGCGCTAAAAGCGAGATGGACTTGATATCGCGGCGCTTCCAGCGGATATCCTCGACGCTAACGACTTTGATGCCGGTTGCGGCGTCGGGGTTTGCGACTATATCTTTTTCGTAGCAAAAGACAAAACAAGTCGGCTTTAGGCCTTTTATAAATTTAAAATCCCTATCGGCGACGCCGCGGGTGATCTGCATATAAACGCCGCCTTCTTTTAGGTTATTTCGCCAGACTACTTCCTCTAAAACACCCTGAAAATCACTCTTTGAAACCGGCAAGCTTAGCTCGATCGCAGCCAAGCTTCTCTCAAATCTCTCCCAAAAATCCTCCCTATCAACAAGGCGTCCGTTTAGCACCGGCACTACCTCGTAGATGCCGTCGCCAAAGATAAATCCGCGGTCAAACGCGCTAACTTTAGCCGCCGCCGCGTCTATAAATTCGCCGTTTAGGTATACCATTCCGTTCATTTTTTCTCCTTAAAATTTAAGTAATTTTAGCTCAAATACTCTTAAAAAAGCGTTGCCTTAAGGCCAAATTTTAGCTTGGATTACGAAGTTTTTGCTATAATTGAGGCTAAATTTAAGGATAATCATAAATATGAAAAATAACGCGTTTAAAAATTTAATCCTAGAAAATATCTTTGTTATCTCGAAGCAACCCGTGCTGTTTCGCGATCTGCTCGAGGCTAACTGCCTTTTTAACGAAGGCATGTTAGTAGATCCTGCTAAGCTAAATTTTAAATTTCGCTACGCAAGAACTTACCTAGTTTACGGGCTTTTGTGCTTTGTAGTGTTTTTTATTTTACTGCTTTTGACGCATCATATTTTTACCAAGCTTGACTTTCACCTCTCGATCGTTAGCGCCGTAGCGGGCACATCGGCCGTTTTTATCGGGTTTGATATGTTTAAAATTTGGGCGAGAAAAGCTGTGAGCAAAGAGCTCATAAAAAAAGCTTGGAGCGTGCATTTTCCGTATTTTAGCTATGAAAAATACTCTACAAAAGTCGAAATGATCTACAACGAAGCGGTAAAAAACGAGATCCCGCGCAAAGACTTGGAGCAATACGTCCTAGAGCGTCTAGTCGCGCAGTCTGAGGCCGGGATTTAGCTATTGCAAGATGAGCGGATCTAAAATTTGATTTTTATATTTCATCCTCTCGAGTTTTAGGCGAAGCTCTCTGTTTTCTTCGAGCAAGACGTCGCGTTTGCCGCTTAGATCGCCGATTTCGCGGCTGATGTAATAAATTTGATTTGTGATGTAAATTTTAGGTAAAAACAAAGCAAGCGCGATAAAAAGCCCCAAATACGCCGTCGCTAGCGTTTTGTAGTCTAAATTTCGCTCCTTTTTTTGCTCGCCGCTAAACTCTAAAAGCTCATTTTTATTTTGCATTTTTACCTCTTGAAATTTTAAAAATCCTCATTTTCGCGCAGCTTGAGCGCGGATTTGCCTTGACTTCGGCAGTGCTTGGCGTTATTGCCTTTTTACTGACTATTTTACCTAGCGCGTTATCCCCTCCGCACGTGCATCTAAGAGCTTGCGGCGGACAAATGCAGCTTTGCGCCCACTGTCTAAATTTATTTTTTACGATGCGATCTTCTAGCGAATGAAAGCTGATTATCGCCACGACGCACTCGTCGATCTGCGAATCCTCGATGCTTTGGAGCAAATTTTGCAGCTCGCCAAGCTCGTTGTTTACCTCTATCCTTATTGCCTGAAAAGCTAACGTCGCCGCACTAACGCTGCGTCCGTTTACGCCCTTTAGTCCGATTATTTGCGCGAGACGTTCAGCGCTTTTTATCTCGCCACTTTG
Organism: Campylobacter showae CSUNSWCD; assembly: GCF_000313615.1. NCBI lineage: Bacteria > Pseudomonadati > Campylobacterota > Epsilonproteobacteria > Campylobacterales > Campylobacteraceae > Campylobacter > Campylobacter showae. The sequence goes on from NZ_AMZQ01000012.1 coordinate 95,588, forward strand.
CCTAGCTTCTATGATTTTAGCGGCAAATTTAGCCGGATTTGGCAGCTCGCCGTAGTCGGCAAAGATACGCTCTAGCTCTTTTGCGCTATAAAAATTTACAATGTCGTAAGCTGAAATTTTAGCCTGCTCGTCCATGCGCATATCTAAATTTTCGCTCTTTAGTCCAAACCCTCGCTCGTTTTTATCTAACTGCAACGACGAAACGCCGATGTCGGCTAGGATGCCTCGAATCTGACTTTGCTCTACTTTGCCTAAAATTTCTGAAAATTTACTCTTAAAAATTTGCGCTCTTTGACCGAATTTTTTCAGTCTTTCGGAGCTAAATTTGATCGCTTCTTCGTCTTGATCGCAGGCTATCAAATTTACGTTTTGATTTTGCTCTAAAATCGCGCTGGAATGCCCGCCGTATCCGAGCGTACAATCAACAATCGCGCCGCTTTTTATATCCTCAAAAGCTCGTAAAACTTCATCAAGCAGCACTGGAACATGTGGGGAGTTCAAATTTAGCCTTTATTTTTTGTGTATAATAACAAAAAAAGTTTATAAAAGGTTAAAATGGACTTAAAATACTGCGCACGCGAGATTAGCAATATCGCTCTTTCGATGTTTAGAAAAAATTTTTTTGGCGTCTTTCACGGCTCTATTTCAGCTAGAATTCAGCACGACTCTTTTTTGATTAATAAAAGAACGACAATTTTTGATAATCTTAAAGAAGAAGACTTGATCATGCTAAATTCAAAAAGGGATTATCGCTGGAACGACGCAAGCATAGATGCAGACATACACCTAAATATATACAAAAATATAAACGAAGCCAAATATATCTGCTACGCTATGCCACCTTATTTAACGGCTTATACTTTAGGGCATTCTTTTATCCGCCCTAGGGATTATTTCGGATACATAAAGCATCACGAGATCCCGATTTATGATCCAAAGCAGTTTGACGACTGGTACGAGCGCGCAGATACGGAAATTTATCGCTACATGCTAGAAAACAAAACTAACATAATGATCATCAAAGGCTACGGCGTATACGTGCATAGCAGGACTCCGTATCAATTAGCAAAAGACGTCGCAATTCTTGAAAATACATGCAAATTGCTAAGCGTAGCTCGCCTTTACGAATCTGAACGAAACTAACGTCTTTAAAAATGTTAATTTTTTTGAAATTTTATCGATAAAAAGCGCGTTTTTAAGGTGATATTTACGATATTTCAGTAAAATAATGCATAAAATTTTTATGAATTTGAAGGAACTAGATGATAACTTGGATGCAAAAGCATAGAAAATATCTCGTCGTGACGATTTGGATAAGCACGATAGCCTTTGTCGGAGCAGGCTTCGTCGGATGGGGAGCATACGATCTAAACGCGAGCAGAGCTAGCTCAGTAGCCAAGGTCGGGCACAGAAATATAAGCATCCAAGAGTTTCAAAGCAAATACGGTCAGCTTCATGCATACTATAGTCAGCTTTTTGACGGGCAGTTAAGCGACGAACAAGCAAAAGAACTAGGTATAGAAAATTTAGCCCTAGAGGCATTGGTAAACGAAACTATGCTTTTAAATTTTGCCGATGACTTGGGGCTGGGCGTAAACGACGAAGACATAGTAAAATACATCATCGCCGATCAAAATTTCCACTCAAACGGCAAATTTGACAAAGAGCTTTACAAAAATACTTTAAAAAGAGCCAGAACTACTGAAAGCGAATACGAGGAAAGCCTAAAAAACGTAATACTTTTAGATAAGCTAAGACATGCTATAAATTTACCCGCAAACGCTCAAGATATAGATATGCTAACGGCTAGCTTTTTGATGCAGGATAAAATCTCCATGAAAGTCGTAGAGGCTAGCGCAGACGAAATAAAAATAGATGAAGATGCAGTCAAAAAACTCTGGGAAGAACACAAGAACGAATACAAAACCATGACCGAATTTAAGCTTGATACCAAATTTATCCCGGCTATATCAAGCGATGCAAATACTAACGAGCTAACAGAATTTTACAACGAAAACAAAAACGAATACAAAGGTAGCGACGACAAGATAAAAGAATTTGAGGCTGTTAAAGATGAAGTACTAAAAGACTACAATCTCAAACAAACTAAAAAAGTCGCCCTTGAAGAGTATCTAAAAATCAAGAAAGACGAGAAGCAAGCGGACGTATCGATAGCTACATTTGAAGATAATGCAAGCTTGCCGATGGATGAGCTAAAACTAGCAAAAAAAGGCGATACCCTAAAGCCGTTTGAATACGAAGACGGCTATATGATAGTAAAGGTAAAAGAGATCGTAGCTCCGAGAGTAATGAGCTTTAATGAGGCAAAAGATCAAATTTTAGAACTTTACAAAGAACAAAAAACAAGAGAAATCGTAGAAGCAAAAGCAAAAGAGTTGCTTGAAAAAGGATTTCAAGGTACCGATATAGGATTTGTTAGTAGAGATACCGTGAAGGCCGAAGGTGGGTTAAGCGAGGGCGAGTTTAATATATTCGTCAATCGCCTTTTTGAAAAAAGCAATAAAAAGGGCTACGTAGTACTCGGCAATAAAGCAGTAGTTTATGAGATAATAGAGCAAAAACTAACAAATACCGACAAAGATAAAGAATACAAAGAAATAATAACACAAAATGTGGGCTACTTGAAAAATAACGAGCTTATTAGAGATTTAACAACCGCACTAACCAAGCGCTATCAAGTAACATATTTCTACACAAAAAAACAATAAGAAGGCATTTATTTTGAGTACTAAAATTTTAGGCATTGACGTAGGTTCTGTTCAAATTTGCGCCGTAATAGGACAACATGATGAAACAGGACTAAAAATAATCGGCATAGGAACCTCAAAAACTCAAGGTATAAAAAAGGGCGTAATAACCAATATTGAACTCGCATCAAAATCAATAAAAAGTGCTTTAATCGATGCTCAAAGAGTAGCAGGTACAAGATATGAAAAAGTAGTCGTTTCAATTTCTGGAGCCTATACAAAAAGCGTTGACAGTAACGGTGTGGTAAATGTTCCCACGTATGAAATAGGCATAAAAGAGATACAACGCTCGATGTCCGAGTCTGAGCGAAGGGCGCAAATCCACAGCGATTATGAAAAACTGCATATACTTCCTTATAATTTTAAAGTAGACGACCAAGAGCATATAGAAGATCCTTTGGGCATGAACGGAAGCAGGCTTGAAGTGCAAACACATATCATAATGGCGCAAAAATCATCTCTTAGTAACCTAAGAAAAGCGTTAAATTTAGCAGGAGTCGAACCTGATAATATTGTACTTTCCAGCTACGCTTCAGCTATCGCGACACTAAATCAAGACGAAAAAGATTTAGGCGTAGCTTTTATAGATATGGGCGGTGCAACTTGCAATATGATAATTCATTCTGGAAATTCGATAAGATATAACGAATTTTTAGGCATAGGTTCGTCAAATATAACCAATGATCTATCAGCAGCGCTTCATACGCCTATTTTAAAAGCTGAAGATATAAAATTAAATTACGGAATTTTGCTAAATAATGCCAACGAACTAGTTGAGATCCCGCCTATTAACGAAGATGGCAAGGTGCAGGAAGTATCTCTTGATGTTATTTCAAACGTCATATATGCAAGAGCCGAAGAGACACTAATGATACTTGCAAAAATGCTCGAGGATAGCGGATACAAAAACTCAATAGCCGCAGGCGTAGTTCTTACGGGCGGCATGACTAAGCTTGAAGGCATCAGAGAGCTTGCTGTAGCAGTATTTGACAATATGCCGGTGCGAATAGCAAGACCAAAGGAAATGGAAGGGCTATATGAAATTTTAAGAGATCCGGCAAATTCTTGTGCGATCGGACTTTGTATGTACGGTGCAGGCTACTTTACGCCTTATGAAATCGACTCTGAAAAGAAAATGCGATATAAAGACGAGATTGTAGTAAAAAATAAGATTTTAAAAGATATAGTCTACGACAATGGAGTAAAAATCGAAGATAAAAAAAATATCGAAGAAGTCGATAATAAAATCTTTAGGGGAAGCACTCTAGATGATAACTATATAGATGATTTAAGAATCGATGATGACAGAACTTTGCAAGACGAACTAAATGAAGATTTAAACAAAAAAGAAAAAAAACCAAATATTTTTTCTGTGATTTGGAATAAAATAACACAACTATTTTAAAAGGAGATTGGATCAACTATGGGTAACTTTATGGTAGAAGAGAAAAAGCCTTCATACGGCGCAAAGATAAAAGTAGTAGGCGTAGGCGGCGGCGGCGGAAATATGATAAATCATATTATTAGAGAAAAAGGCGATGAAATGGATATCGATCTAATAGTTGCCAACACCGATGTAAAGGCACTTGATAGCTCTTTGGCCTTTACAAAACTTCAACTCGGCGAAAAGATTACAAAAGGTCTTGGTGCCGGTATGAATCCTGACGTAGGAACCAAAGCCGCCCAGGAAAGTTACGAAGAGATCAAATCTACACTTGAGTACTCAGATATCGTATTTATAGCATCAGGCCTTGGAGGCGGTACTGGTACAGGCGCAGCTCCGGTAGTAGCACAGGCAGCTAAAGAGATCGGCGCTCTAACAATCTCAGTAGTTACTATGCCGTTTGATTTTGAGGGTAAAAAGCGCTACAATCTAGCCCTAAAAGGTCTTAACGAGCTAAAAAAAGAGTCCGACTCTATAGTTGTGATACCAAACCAAAGACTAAAATCCCTTATAGACAAAAAGGCTGGTATAAAAGAAAGTTTTAAAATAGTTGATAACGTTTTAGCTCGAGCCGTCAGCGGTATGTGTACCATAGTTCTTGATTCGGGAAATAGCGATATAAATTCTGACTTTGCCGACGTCAAAAAAGTCATGGAACACCGCGGTATGGCACTACTTGGCATAGGCGAATCAGAAGGTGAAGGCGCAGCCCAGGAAGCAATCAAAAATGCAATACAATCTCCACTACTAAGCGACATTACCATAAACGGCGCAGTGGGCGTTCTGGTACACTTCAAATATCACCCAGATTCTCCTTTCAGTGATATAGAGGAAGCTATGTGCCTAGTACAAAATGCTGTAGATGATGATGCTGATATTATATTCGGTACCACAAGCGACGAAAGTTTTGAGAATAACAAAATTCAAGTTACTATAATAGCCACCGGCTTTAGAGACAAAGAGGAAGAAAGACCTACGCCCGTAGCCTCTACGCCCGACGCTGCATTTAAAAAGTCAAGAAATCCGATTTTAGATGAAAGAATCAGCAGACTAAAGGTTAGTGGCGGATACAATAGCGAAGAAGCAACTAATATGCTAGAAACACCATCGTATATCAGAAACCAAATGGATTAATAAGAAGGATTGGGTTTATTCACCCCCCCCAATCCTTTCTATATATTATTTTATTGCCATTTTAAAATACCTAATATAACGCAAATTTACCATCCACATCCTAATTCTAATATTTTAATATTATCGAATAATTCAACAAAATTTTCCTAAACCAAATCACGCAAGTACCGCAAATTCCATCCATACTATCTGGAATAATTAAATTTTATAAATATTAAAGGCTCAAGATAAGTTAAAAACTTTCAAAGGAGTTTTTCTCAAAGAGTGTGCAAGCACAAGAACT